>NZ_QROG01000001.1:0-182694 GCF_003474585.1 Collinsella sp. AF39-11AT
GTTGCTGCCTAGGCTAGCCCCTTGTCACACAAACTACCGAAGCCTCTTGTTTTTTCCGATATGGATGGAACACTGTTGACGAGTGACAAGCAGATGAGCGACGCCACCTGGACGATGCTCGACGAGCTCGCACGTCGCGGCATTGAGTTTGTACCGTGCACGGGGCGTCCGCTGTCGGGCGTCTTTGAGGCCATCCTCGCCCATCCTGCCGTGCACTACGCAGTCTGCGCCAATGGCGCTAGCGTCTGGCAGCTCGACGAGGATGTGCCCACCGATGCCTCACGCGCCACGCGCATATTGAGCCGACCGCTCGACCGCGCCATCGCCCACCGCGTCCATAGCATTGCCGCCGGCCACGATGTGACCTTCGATATCTTCGCGGACGGGCGGTGCTTCCTCCCCCGCTCGCTCTACACGCGCCTGGACGAATTCTGCGGCGGAGATCCTCACATCGCGGCTTCGCTCAAGCGCACGCGAACGCCGATCGACATGGATATCGACAGCAAAATCGACGAGGTCGAGGTGCTCGAACGCATCGCCATGTACTGGCACGACTCAGCCGACCGCGATGCTATCGTGGCGGCGCTCGACACACTCGAAGGCATTGAGGTCACGCGTTCGTACGCCATGAATATCGAGGTCATGGGCGGGGGCGCCACCAAGGGAACGGCATTGGCTTGGCTATGTGGACATCTGGGCGAGCCTCTCGCCGACGCCTGGGCGTTCGGCGACAACATCAACGACATCCCCATGCTGCAGGCAGCGGGCCACGGTACGGCGATGATCAATGCCGAGCCCGAGGACCGCGAAGCCGCCGGCGCCATCACCGAATACGACAACGACCACGACGGCGTCGCCCGCGCCGTCATGGCCGCCCTCGCCTAGCAGCAGCAACCCGGCAGGGTAGCTAATTTGGGACGGGGCTTTTTTAGCTACCCTGGTCACAGTAGTCGTTGGGGGCACTCTTCGCGGGGCGCTGCAAGGACTGTCCCCATCTGCCGAATTAGGCGAGACTCTCCAGCACGCGACGGAGCTCCTGCTGGACGGCGTGGTCGCGGTTGCACCCCACCACGCGATCGGCGACTGCCTTGAGCGCGGGGCGCGCGTTTTCCATCGCGCAGCCCGTGCCGACAAAGCGAATGATCTCGTAGTCGTTCATCGAGTCGCCAAATGCCATGATCTCATCGCGCCCAATGCCGTAATGCTCCGCGAGCTGCGCGATGCCAGAGGCCTTCGACACGCCGGGCTGCATGGCATCGATCCACGCGTTGCCCGAAGGCGCAAAGGTAAAGAACTGGCCGAGCTCGCGCTGCAGTACGTAAGCGCTGTCCATAACGGCACCATCATCGCAAAAGATACTCGCCTTGATGATATTTACGCTGGGATCGGGCAGCTCCCAAATGCGCTCGGCATTGGGAAGGTCCTTATCCACCTCGCGCACGAACTTACTCTCGTCATCGAGCAAGAAGGACTTGGTTCGGTCAAAGAGTGCAAGATGCAGATTGGGAAACGTCGCGACGGCCTGGGCTAGCTTTCGAATCGCCAGGTGCGAATACACCTCACGGCCTACCATTTTGCCGTCGGCGTAGACCTGGGCACCGTTAGCTGCGACAAAGTCCATTTTGTCGCGAACGGGCGCAAAGAACTCGCACAGGCGATCGTAGCGGCGGCCTGACGACGCGGCAAAATGCACGCCATGCTCGCGTAGTGCCAGGATCAGTTCGTAGGTCTCGGGAGGCACCTGGCCATTTTCGTCAAGCAGTGTGCCGTCCATATCGGATGCAATCAGCTTAAACATAGAAAAGCTCCCTTCGGGCTTGCTGGAATCGAACGTGTATCCGATTCCAACGTACCCAAAGGGAGCTCAAATAAGACCCCGCAGTCATAAACGTTACATAGACCTGGCAAATAGCTCACGCGCACCAGAGAGCCCACGGTCGCGGCGTCAGGCGACACGCCAAAGAGTGTCCCCAGCGACTAGTCGTTTAAGAACGTCCCGATGATTAGTCGGCGTAGGTGAAGGTCGTGACGTCGAACATGCCCTCGGGGCGGATGCGGAGCGTCGGGATGACCGGCAGGGGCAGGAAGATGATGCCCATGATGGGGTCGAGCGGCGGCTCAATACCCATGGCGCGCGCCTTGACCATAAAGTCGTCGTGCTGCGCTGCGACATCCTCGGCCGTGCCCTCGCTCATCAGGCCACCGAGCGCCAGCGGAATGCGCGCCACGACCTCGCCGTTGCGCACCAGCACGTGACCGCCCTGGCCCACGGCCTCAACAGCAGCCATCATATCGGCGGCGTTGTCGCCCACCACGCACACGTTGTGCGAGTCGTGGCCGATCGTGGAGGCAATGGCACCACCGGTGATGGTGAAACCGCGCACCCAGCCGCGACCGATATGCTTGCCGACCAGGCCCAGGCCAGCGGGGCCGTCGCCGTCGACGCCCTCGGCTTGCAGCGACACGCCGCGGCCATGGCGCTCAATCAGCATAATGCGGCGCAGGCCCTCGGCGCTCTCGGGGCGAGCCATACCCGTGATGGCCTTACCCGGCACCACGTCAATCACAGCCTCGCCCGGCTTAAAGGCATAGTCGAAAACGTCGAGCGAAAGCTTCGGCAGCTTAACAGAGGCGCGCAGCTCATCGGCAAGGGCCGCAACCTCGGCCATCTCGGGTGCGATCTCGCCCACAAAGGTGCCATCCTGCGCCACCAGAGCACCGGCGGCATATACGCGATGCGGGGCCGTGGCAAACGTCAGATCGTTGAGCACCAGCAGGTCGGCACGCTTGCCCGGAGCGATGGCGCCGCGGAGCTCATGCGGATCGCGGCAACCGTGGTCCAGGCCAAAGGCCTCGGCCGTGGAAAGGGACGCCATGGAGATGGCGACCACCGGGTCGATGCCGGCCTCGATGGCCACGCGGCAGGCGTTGTCGATCATGCCGGTCGAAAGCGCGTCGGAGGGAGCGCGGTCGTCGGTCGCAAAGCAGCAGCGGCGAGCACGGGCGGGGTTTTCCAGCAGCATAGGCGACAGGTTGGCAAGATCATGGCTGCAGGTGCCCTCGCGCAGCATGACATACATGCCGCGGGATAGCTTGTCGAGCGCTTCCTCGGGAATCGTCGACTCGTGGTCGGCGATAATACCCGCCGCGGCATAGGCGTTGAGATCCTTGCCGGCAACAAGCGGAGCATGACCGTCAACCTGCTTGGACGGTGTCTGGTTGGCAGCATCGATGCGAGCGCAGGTCTCGGGGTCGGCCATAAAGACACCCGGCAGGTTCATCATCTCGCCCAGGCCAAAGACATCACCCGGATGCTCGGCAAAAAACGCCTGCATATCGGCGGCCGAAATAACGGCACCGGCCTGCTCATCGGGCAGTGCGGGCACGCACGAAGGCATCATGTACTTGATGGAGATGGGTGCGCGGCGACCATCCTCGATCATAAAGCGCAAGCCGTCGAGACCGGCAACATTGGCAATCTCGTGGCTGTCGGCAATGGCGGTGGTAGTACCGCGCGTCGCGGCCATGCGAGCATACTCGGCGGGACGGATGTTCGAAGACTCGATATGCAGGTGCCCGTCAATAAAGCCGGGAGCAAGATAGCGGCCCTGGCAGTCGATAACCTCGGTCGCCTCGTAGGTGCCGGCGGCATCGTCGCGACCGTCGTAGAGCACGCCGACGATTACGCCATCCTTGACGGCAACGCTACCGGGTGCCACGCGCTGGCCATATACGTCGACAATCTGCGCATTGGTAAACAGCGTGTCGACGGGCACGCGACCCTCGGCAGCGTCGATCACAGACCTCATGACCTCAACGGACATACATACTCCTTTAACCGTAGAAAAAAGCTGCAGGGCGGACAGACCTTCACCGCAGCAAACCAATAGCCATTGTATGCCCAAACGATGGGACAGCAATACACCCCCTGCAAATGACGAGAGCGGATAATCTCCCACTTTGAGCCCACAAACAGGCCAAAAACGGAAGATTATCCACTCTCATTCTGTGAGGTTAACTTACTCGTTAGACCAACTTAAATCCTTTGCGCTTGCCTACGGAGAGGATGTCGCCCAGCTTGAGGGCGCTGGGGTCGATGTTGTAGCTCTTGGGAGCCACGGCCTTGCCGTTGATCTTGACACCGCCGCCGTCGATATCGCGGCGGGCCTGGCCGGCGCTGGCCGAAAGGCCCAGGTCCTTGAGCAGGCCAGCGAGGTAGATCTGGCCCTCGTCGTTGACGGTCAGCTCAACGTGCTTCTCGGGGAAGTCGGCAAGCTGCCCCTCCTTGAACACGCGGTCGAACTCGGCCTGAGCCTCGTCGCCGGCACCGGCGCCGTGGTAGGTGTCGCACAGGTCGCGGCCAAGAGCGCGCTTGAGCTCGTAGGGGTCGGCAGAGCCATCGGCCAGAGCAGCATCGATCTTGTCGACCTCGGCCGGGGTGAGCGAACTGGCCAGACGATAGTACTTGCCAATCATCTCGTCGGGGATGGACATGGTCTTGCCGAACATATCCTTGGGAGCATCGGTCAGGCCGATGTAGTTGCCATAGGACTTGGACATCTTGCGCACGCCGTCGGTGCCCTCGAGCAGCGGCATGG
The DNA here is from genome assembly GCF_003474585.1 of Collinsella sp. AF39-11AT. Classification (NCBI taxonomy): domain Bacteria; kingdom Bacillati; phylum Actinomycetota; class Coriobacteriia; order Coriobacteriales; family Coriobacteriaceae; genus Collinsella; species Collinsella sp. AF39-11AT. The sequence continues at coordinate 4,599 of NZ_QROG01000001.1, forward strand.
TAAGCGCGATCTGCGGCTCCATGCCCATCTTCTCCATAAGCTCGCGGCCGGCGAGCAGGTTAAAGAGCTGGTCGGTGCCGCCCATCTCCACGTCGGCCTTAATCTGAACGGAGTCGAAGGCCTGCATCACGGGGTACAGGAACTCGTGCAGGGCGATCGGCGTCTGGGACTGGTAGCGCTTGGTAAAGTCGTCGCGCTCAAGGATGCGGGCGACGGTAAACTTGGAGCACACCTGCAGCAGGCCGGCCAGATCCATCGAAAGGATCCAATCGCCGTTGTGCACGATGGTGGTCTTCTCGGGGTCCAGGATCTTCATGGCCTGGCTCACATAGGTCTCGGCGTTGGCCTCGATCTGCTCCTGCGAAAGCTGCGGACGCGTGGAGTTCTTGCCCGAGGGGTCGCCGATCAGCGCGGTGCCGTTGCCGATGATAAGGGTGACGTTGTGGCCCAGGTCCTGGAACTGGCGCATCTTGCGCAGCGGCACGGCATGGCCCAGGTGCAGATCGGGGCTGGTGGGGTCGACGCCGAGCTTGATGTTGAGGGGCTCGCCCTTCTCAAGCTTCTTGCGAAGGTCGGCCTCGGGGACGATCTTCGCAGCGCCCGAGGTGATGATACGCATTTGCTCGTCAACAGACAGCATTGGGTATCCTCCTTTTGCTATAGCACCCTCACCGGATACGGCGGTGCTGGAAGTTCATAAACTCACTTATGATAACCAAAACGGCGCGACGCGGCACCTATGTCAGGAAAATCCTCGTCCTGCCGCGTGCATCGATGGCAACTGGCAAACGCGTGCCATCCCGCTCAACCAGATAGCGCGCCTGCCGACGACGCATGCAATCGTGACAACATGCCCCGGCTTGCGCCGCATCGGTGGCGCAAGCCCCCTCGGCGGTCAGCAGGCAGTGCTCGCACACCATGAGCTCGGTGCGGTCGGCATCGACGGGGCCCAGAACACCAAGTTCGGCCGTCAGTTCGGCAATACGCTCCGCATCATTGCCGAGCAACTCGGCCGGCAAGTACACCCGACCCGCGCCGAGCCCACGTAGCCAGGCAAGCGTAGTCCGGTTCGCACAGAACACCGGCGCCGCCACGTCAAACGTCACGCCCAGCTCGCGAGCGATCACCACCTGCCCCAGGTTGCGGCAGACGACGCGCCCGGCACGCTGCATCAGTGAGCGGGTCCGGTCAGCGTCACCCGTGCGGCACACCTCGTCGAGCACCACAACGGCGTCGGACAAATCGAGTTCTCCGCGCGGGTCGGCATCCATCAGCTGCCAAGCAAAAACCATGCGAGCGGGAACCGCGCACTCCACCAACTCCGTCGACGCACCGCCATCCACCGCAACGTCCTCAAAGGGCAGTACCTCAACGGCACGCGCAACGGGCGCAATCGCATCTGCCTCGGCCCGCATGCGCTCCAACACCGCCGCCGTCTGATCCAACACGCCGGCGCTGCGAATCAGGTACACCTCGCAGCCCGTGTCCACCTTACGCTTGCAATGCACGACAACGCGTTCCCCCGCCGCGGCACTCACCGGGCAGGGCACCTGCGGCCAGCGCTTGGGCACATCGGGACGCGCGTCGACACCCGGATAGAACCGAATCTCGAGCGTGTCACCCGCCGCCACGGCGGCGTCGAGCTCAACGGCCACCTCTTCGTGGCCCACAGCGACCAAGCGCCCCACGCGCACGCCCTGGTTGATTGCACGCTCAAAGCTCATAAGCTCGGCGCCCGAACGCCCTCGCAGGTACGCATCGGTAAACCCACGGTTAAACGACCTTCCCAGCTCTCGTTCAAGCGCCGGCACCGCATTGGCATCCCACGTGCCGTCGCGCAGCATATCGAGCGCGTGACGCCACGCCCTCACCACGTTAAAGACATAGTCGGGATTCTTCATGCGACCCTCGATCTTGAGCGACGCCACGCCGGCGGCAACAAGCTCGGGCAGGTGCGCAATGCCCAGGTAATCACGCGGACACAGCAGACGGTCCCCCTCAACGGCGACGACGCTCTCCCCCGCCTCGTCCACTAGGTCGTACGCCAGGCGGCACGGCTGTGTGCAGTCCCCGCGCATCGCCGAGCGCCCGCGTCTCAGGGCTGAGAACTCACAAGCACCCGAGTAGCCAATGCAGATGGCCCCGTGGCAGAACACCTCGATAGGCACGCCCGTACCGCACAAGGAGGCAATCTCGTCGACCGTCAGCTCGCGTGCCGTCGTCACGCGCTCGACCCCCAGCTCATCGGCGGCAAGCCGCACGGCGCCTTCGCTATGAACGCCCGCCTGCGTGGACAGGTGAATCTCGACGCCAGGAATCGCCGCACGCAGCGCGCACGCCAATCCGGCATCGGCAACAATCAGGGCATCGGCGCCCAGCTCCAGTGCATGAGCTCCCAACGCCGCCGCGTCGGACAACTCATCGTCAAACACGAACACGTTGAGCGTCACGTACACACGCACGCCATGGGCATGCGCCACGGCACAACCGCGCGCAAACTCGTCATCCGTAAAGCCATGGGCGCTCACACGGGCGTTAAAGTCGCCCAACCCCGCATAGATGGCATCGGCGCCCGCGGCGATGGCCGCAAGCATCTGGTCGAGTCCGCCCGCCGGCGCCAGCAGCTCGGGCAGCGCCGCACCGGCACCATCCAATCCAGTCTCGTATTGTCCGCTCGGCCCCATCGTCCGAATCGCCATCGGCAAACTCCTTACCAAGGTATGCATTCACTCTGAAAAATGCCGTCTTCCAGCATACACGAGGCCTCGCGCGCCCCGTTTGGTTTATCGTGTAATAACTTATGTCCATCCTGCCCCGACGGCACATCCACCGTCCGGCACGACATACCTGGAGGTCAATATATGGGTCCTCGCCAACGACAGGGACGCAGCCGTTCAAAGACGCATGCCCTGCCCATAATCCTGCTCTCGTTTTTGGGCTTTCTGCTTATCGCGGGCGTGGCATTTGGCATCGGCATGGTCGGCAACGTCAACCGCTGGCTGTCCGATCTGCCCGACTACACCGACGCCAACGCGTATCTGGTGAGCGAGCCCACCGAGATCGTCGACTGCAACGGCAACAAGATCGCGAGCTTCTACACGCAAAACCGCAAGTCCATCACCAAGGACGAGGTCTCCCCCTACGTGCTGCAGGGCACCGTTGACGTCGAGGACGAGCGCTTCTACGAGCACGGCGGTATCGACCTGTGGGGTATCGCGCGTGCTGCGGTGGCAACCCTCGGCGGCGGGCACGAAGGCGCCTCGACTATCACCCAGCAGCTGGTGCGCAACACCATCCTGCAGGAGGAGCAGTTCGACTCGACCATCGAGCGTAAGGTGCGCGAGGCCTACATCGCCGTCAAGATGGAGGACATGTACTCCAAAGACGAGATCCTCATGATGTACCTCAACACCATCTATTACGGCCACGGCGCCTACGGCATCGAGGCCGCAGCCGAGACCTATCTGTCCAAGAGCGCCGCCGACCTCACCCTCAGCGAGGCCGCGCTGCTCATCGGCCTTCCCAACTCGCCCTCGCAGTACGACCCCACGGTCAACCCCGACCTGGCGCTGTCCCGTCGCAACAAGGTCCTTGACAACATGTTGCGCCTGGGCCACATCACGCAGGAGGAGCACGATGCCGCACAGGCCGAGCCCATCACCCTCAACGTGACCGAGATTTCGGGCAGCGGCGTCGACATATACTCGCAGCCCTACTTTGTCGCCTATGTTAAGCAGCTGCTGGAGCAGGAGTTCTCGACCGACGTGCTCTTTAAGGGCGGCCTGACCGTCAAGACCACCATCGACCCCACCATGCAACAGGTGGCCGAGGAGGCTGTGCGCTCGCAGCTCGACACGCTTTCGCTCGACGGCCTGGACATGGGCATGGTCGTCGTAGACCCCAAGACCGGCTACATCAAGTGCATGGTGGGCGGCTACGACTACAACGCCGACGAGAATCACGTGAACCACGCTACGGCAAAGCGCCCCGTGGGCTCCACGTTTAAGGCCTTTACGCTGGCAACTGCCATCCAAAACGGTATGAACCCCAACGTCACCCTCAACTGCAACTCGCCTCTTACAGCCAAGGGCACTACGACCAAGGTGCAAAACTATGCCAACCAGAGCCATGGCAACATCACGCTTAAGCAGGCAACGGCATACTCATCCAACACCGGCTACATTCAGGTGGCAGAAGCCATCGGCAACAACAAGATCATGTCGCTCGTCAAAAAGCTCGGCATCGACCCCGCCAAGGACAATATCGAGGACGTTCCCGTCATGACGCTCGGCACCGGGTCCATCTCGCCGCTCGAGATGGCATCGGCCTACGCCACTTTTGCCAACGGCGGCCATTATCGCCAGCCGATCGCCATCACCGAGATCGACTCGCGTACCGGCTCGGTTCTGTACCAGCACACCGACAATCCCACGCAGGTGCTCACCGAAGGCGAGGCTGCCGCGGTTACCGACGTTCTATCCGGCGTCATGCAGGGCAGTGGCACGGGTGCCGCCGGCGCACCGAGCGTCAACCAGCCCTATGCCGGCAAGACAGGTACCACTGACAACACCACCAACCTGTGGTTCTGCGGCTACACGCCGCAACTGGCATGCGCCCTGTGGACCGGTTATTCCGCAGGCGAGATTCCCATCCAAAAGTACGGTACGGACCTGCTGGGCGACAGCACCAACCTGCCCGTCTTTAAGAAGTTCATGAACACTGTTTTGGCCGGAACCGAGCGCGAGGAGTTCCCGACCGGAACGGCCCCCACGTACAAGAACAATAACGTCTGGAAGTTCTACGGCACCAACAACACCAAGAAGACGGAAAGCGACGAGGACGAAGACAAGGACGAAGAGGAAACCACCACCACGACGACCACAACGACCACGACCACCGAGACCACAGGCGGCGACACCACCGGCGGCACCGGTACGACCGGTGGCTCGACGGACGGCTCCACTGGTGGTTCGACCGGCGGCGATGGCGGCACGCCTACGCCCACTCCCGACCCCTCGCCTACGCCCACTCCCGACCCCTCGCCCACGCCTGACGATACGGTCGGCTAGAAATCATCCGGCCATAAGCAACAAGGCCCCCGAGCAGCTTATTAACTGCTCGGGGGCCTTTTAGTTTAAAGCGACCTGGTGGGCGGTCTTTATGCCTGCAAACAAAAAAAGGGGGGGGTACCGACCAACGTCGATACCCCTTACAAGCCACTATGTCAGCGCACGCAGGGCCAAGCGCACGACCCGCACGCCTACTTGCGAGAATTGCTCAGCTTATTGATCAGCGCCTCGAGACGCTCGCCGTCCTCGGCCGTCTGGGCAATAACCAAAATCGTATCGTTGCCGGCAAGCGAGCCAAGCACATCGGGCAACTCTGCCGCATCAACGGCGGCGGCGATGCCGGAAGCCGTGCCAGGCTGAGCCTTGATCATAACCAGATTATCGGTGCGCAGAACGCCCGTTACGAGCTCGGAAACCATACGCTGCAGGTGCAGGTCCTCTGCCAGAACATAGATGCCCTCAGGGAGCTTACGCAGCCCCATATCGGCAATATCGCGAGAGACAGTCGCCTGCGTGCAATCAAAGCCCATAGCGCGGAGCTCATCGACCAGCACGCGCTGCGTGCGGACGTCCTTATTGCGCACAATATCTCTAATGGCATCCTGGCGCCCATTGCGTTTTTTAGCCATACAAACCCTCACTCCAAAAGATGGCGGAGACAATCAATCAATGATTGAATAGTTTAACGCTATTTGAAAGCTTTTGTGTATAAGAACGCATTTCGAAACAATTCCATGCAAGTTTGTTTCGAAATGAGCGCCCCTAGGCAGTTTTGGCACCAGTTCGGTTAAGAAAAGCAGCCAAATGCGTATACATCACGCAACGCGTAGGCTTCGCGCTTGCAATTGGCCCAAACAACAAACCGAGTCCGCGGTGGTCATCCTTAAGCGCCGCAACCATCTGACGAGTTCGGGGTGCCTCAAGCATATCACGCATACGGGCGGAGCGTTCAATTGATGACACCCCATGCGGGCTCAGACACAAATTCTCGATGCAGGCGACCAGTCCGGCAAAGTAGAACTTCTGGCTTGCCAGCATGAGCCAACCACCGCTATCTGCTTCCGAGAGTGAGTCCGCAAGCTCATCGAGCGCTCGGGTGTCATCGGATACCTTGGCATACATGGTGGGATCAAAGGCATCTGTAAGCTTAGGCGCCGCCGCGTGGAAACAAGCGTCGCCGCATCCGGAGACGTGCTGTGCCTGCGAGAGCGCACACGCCATAAACCCAACAGTGCGAAACGTCTTATCGCACAAAAGGCATGCTTCAAACAGCGGACGGGTGTACATCACGCCAGAGACTTGAGCAACCAAGCCACCTAAAATCAACTGAGGCAGCCCGGCCACCATCGAAGATTCGCTATCAATGGAAATATGAGTAGCATCCAAGACGCGCGAATGGCGCTCTCGATGTGCATCATAGCGGTCGAGCGACACCGTGGGGAAGACTATGTCTGCCGCAGTATTGCACGCGATATCGACCATCTTGGAAAGGGCGTGCGGAGCAAACCACTCATCGGCGTTCATGGCGATGATTTGAGAGCCGCGCGAGGCATCAAAACCGGCACGAAGACAAGCGCCGCGCTTAGCGTCCTCGACGTCAATCAAATCAATATGGATGTCCCTGTCGGCAGCAACTTGAAGCGAATGGCGTACACCGGGCGCAGCATCGCGGCAGACAACGACAATCTGCAAATCATAGAGGTCTTGGTTCTGGATACTCTCGAGCGCACGCATCGCATAGCTGGGCGAACCTTCTACCACAAGGATCACCGAAAGTCGCGGATGCGAGCCACGTCGAACCAAGTTATCCGTCCTCTCGACAGCAGTGAATCAAACTGTCGTTCATGGTACACCCCGGCAATAAAAGCAATGAGACACCGGTTGTATTGCACGCCAAGAACAGATGTTGCACACGCGCAGCCCACAGATGACAGGTGTCGACGCACGACGCGTCGAGCCCTCCCCTAGTCGATCACGACAAGCTCGGCGGGATCGTAATCCACGCCCATAAACGTAAGGCCGCAGGCAGGAGCCGTGGGGCCCGCAGCGGTACGGTCGCAAGCATCGATGACCTCACGCATCCACCCAGGTTCATGGCGATGCATACCAATCTCGACAAGCGTGCCCACGATCGTACGGACCATCGAATGCAGAAACGCATTGCCCTCGATGGTGAACGTCAGGATGTCCTCGCCAAACGCAACCTCATGGCCAAACTCGGCACGCATCACGCAGCGATGCGTGGGCTTGCCAACGGCCGAGGCAACCTTGCAAAAGCTTTTAAAGTCCTGCTCGCCCAGCAGCGCGGGGCAGGCAGCAGACATTGCCTCAACATCCAAGGGATAGCGATGCCACCACACGGCACCGCGGGACAGCACGGGGCGCGTATCTCGATCGGCAATACGGTACGTATACGTACGGGAACGCGCGTCAAAACGTGCAGAAAAGCCTTTACGGGCCTTGTAGACCTCGTTTATAGCGATATCTTTGGGCAGCAGGGCATCCATAGCCCGCAGCCACCTACGGCGCGTACACGCGAGCTCAGCGTCCGTTACGGGCACGCTGATGTACTGAGCCACGGCATGCACGCCGGCATCGGTACGCCCTGCGCATGTCAGATCGATCGGGCGGCGAAGCAGCGTCTCGATGGCTCGACGCAGCTCACCCGCAACCGTCGTCTGTCCCGGCTGCTCGGCAAACCCGCTATACGACGAGCCGTCATAGGCGACGCGGAATACAAGGGTAGCGTCAAGCTCGAGAATCGAATTGAAATCAGACGGCGCAGTCATGGGCGCTCCCAACAAACAAGCAACAGTATCGCGACAAAAAAAGAGGGGTACGCGAACGTACCCCTCGAATATAGCCTATGCAGACGGAATGTCTACTCAGCGGTCTCCTCAGCAGGAGCCTCCTCGGCAGCGGTCTCCTCGACAGCCTCGACCTTCTTGGGAGCAGCGGCCTTCTTGGGGGCCGGAGCAGCCTTCTTAGCCTTAGGCGTGCAAGGCTCGGTGACGAGCTCCATGATAACGATGGGAGCGTTGTCGCCCTTGCGGTTACCGAGCTTCATGATGCGGGTGTAACCGCCGTTGCGGTCCTGCCACATGCCCTGAGCAGCCTTGTCGAAGATCTCGGCAACGAGCTGCTTATCGCCGAGCTTGGCGATAGCCAGACGACGAGAGTGCAGGTCGCCCTTCTTGGCCCAAGTGATGATCGGGTCGACGACCGAACGCAGCGCCTTAGCGCGGGTCTCGGTGGTCTTGATGCGGTCGTTCTCGAAGAGGGCCTTAGCAAGGCTCTTCTTCATGGCCTTGGTGTGGCTCGCATCGGTGCCGAGCTTCAGGCCCTTCTTAACGTTGTGACGCATGGTCTAGTTTCTCCTCAAATATGCGAAGCATTAAGCCTTCAGGCTCAGGCCCATGGACTCAAGCTTGTCCTTCACTTCCTCGATCGACTTAACACCGAAGTTACGGATGTTGAGCAGATCGTTCTCCGAGAACTCAACGAGTTGACGGACCGAGTGAATGCTGGCGCGCTTAAGGCAGTTGTAAGAACGGACGGAAAGGTCCAGATCCTCGATCTGCTTGTCCAGCTCGGCGTTGTCGTTGGTGACCTCGGGAGCGAAGATCGAAGCCTCCTCCTCAACCTCGGGGGTCTCGGCAAGGTTCATAAAGGCGGCCATATGCTGATTGATGATATTGGCAGCCTGGACCACGGCGTCGCGCGGGGCGATGGAGCCGTTGGTCTCGATCTCGAGGACAAGGCGGTCGTAGTCGGTGTGCTGACCGACACGGCAAGCCTCAACGAGCTTGGCGCAACGGGAAACCGGCGAGTACAGCGAGTCGACGTGGATCACACCGATGGGATCGTTGTCGCGCTTGTTGGCCTCGCCAGAGACATAGCCGCGGCCATAGCCGATGCGCATGCTCATGGTGAGATGGCCACCCTCGGTGAGCGTAGCGATGTGCTGCTCGGGGTTGACCAGCTCAAACTCGGACGGAATAAAGAAGTCCGCACCGGTTACCTCGCAGGGGCCGTCAACCGAGATGGTGGCGGTCGCCTCGTCGGTCGTGCCGAGAGCCCTGAAGACAAGACCCTTGACATTCAGGACGATGTCGGTGACATCCTCGACCATGTTAGGGATGGTCATGAACTCGTGCTGCGCACCATCGATCTGAATAGCCTCGACGGCGGCACCCTCGAGCGAGGACAGAAGAACGCGACGAAGGGAGTTACCCAGCGTATCGCCGTAACCACGCTCGAGCGGCTCGACGGAGACACGAGCAGACGTCTCGTTGATCTCTTCGACCTGAACCTGAGGCCTAATGAATTCTGACATGTATTACCTCCAGCCTCAGCAGCCCGGATGGACTACTTAGAGTAGAGCTCGACGATGAGCTGCTCGTTGATATCACCGCTGATCTGCTCACGCGTCGGCAGAGCGAGCACGTTACCAGACAGCTTCTCGATATCGACCTCGAGCCAGCCAGGGACCTCAAAGCGCTCGGAGGAAATCAGGGCCTCCTTGATGGGGAGGAGGTCACGGAACTTCTCGCCGACAGCGACGACGTCGCCGGCCTTGACGCGGTAGGACGGGATGTCCACACGCTTGCCGTTCACGGTGAAGTGACCGTGACGGACGGACTGACGAGCCTCTTTGCGGGTGCGGGCGAAGCCAAGACGGAAGACGACGTTGTCGAGGCGAGACTCAAGGATGATCATGAGGTTCTCACCGGTGACGCCGTTCATCTTGCGGGCCTTGTTGAAGTAGCCGTGGAACTGCTTCTCCAGAACGCCATAGATGAACTTGACCTTCTGCTTCTCGCGCAGCTGCATGCCGTACTCAGATTCCTTGCGACGGCGCTTGGGCTGACGGATAGATTCCTTCTTGCTGCTGTAACCGAGCTCAGCGGGATCGATCCCGAGCTGACGGCAGCGCTTAAGAACAGGAGTCCTGTCGATTGCCATATTGATACGATCCTTTCAGTTACACGCGGCGACGCTTCTTGGGGCGGCAGCCGTTGTGCGGAATGGGGGTCTTGTCCTGGATGCTCGAGACCTCGAGGCCAGCAGCCTGGAGGGAGCGGATGGCGGTCTCACGACCGGAGCCGGGGCCCTTGACGAAGACGGAAACCTTCTTCATACCGTGCTCCATGGCCTGCTTGGCAGCAGCCTCGGCAGCCATCTGGGCAGCGAACGGCGTGGACTTACGGGAGCCCTTGAAGCCCACCTGGCCAGCCGACTTCCAGGAAATGACGTTGCCCTGGGGATCGGTGATCGAAACGATCGTGTTGTTGAACGTAGAACGAATGTGAGCCTGGCCCACGGAAATGTTCTTACGGTCCGCGCGCTTCAGACGGGCAGCGCGAACGTTCTTCTTAGCAGTAGCCATCTATCTAGCGCTCCTTATTTCTTCTTCTTAGCACCGATCTGACGCTTCGGGCCCTTGCGGGTACGAGCGTTAGTGTGGGTGCGCTGGCCGCGGACCGGGAGGCCCTTGCGGTGACGAAGGCCGCGGTTGCAGCCGATGTCCATAAGGCGCTTGACGTTCTGGTTGCGCTCACGGCGGAGGTCGCCCTCAACCATGATCTGGTTCTTATCGATATAATCGCGGATGGCGTTAACCTCATCCTCGGTGAGGTCCTTAACGCGCGTATCCACGTTAACGTTGCACTCGACGCAGATCTTCGTCGCAGTGGTGCGGCCGATGCCGTAAATGTAGGTCAGACCGATCTCAACGCGCTTCTCACGCGGGAGGTCGACACCATTAATACGGGCCAACGTAGTCTCCTCTCTTAACCCTGACGCTGCTTATGACGGGGGTTCTCGCAAATGACGAGGACCTTGCCATGGCGCCTAATGATTTTGCACTTATCGCACATCTTCTTGACCGAAGGACGTACCTTCATCGTTCTTCCTTTCGGTAGCGCTCAAACTACTTCCCTACTATCTACTCGCCCAGCCGCAGGCGTTTAAAACTATGGCTGGTCTTCACACACAATCCGACCGTAGGTTGAGCTAAGCCTGCAGCCGGAAGTGGAGTGCGTGTATGCGTGCCGCTATTTGTAGCGATAGGTGATGCGGCCACGGGTCAGGTCGTACGGGGAAAGCTCCACGACAACCCTGTCACCGGGGAGAATACGGATGTAATTCATTCGAATCTTGCCAGAAATGTTGCACAGAACCGAATGACCGTTCTCGAGCTCGACCTTAAACATGGCGTTGGGCAGCGGCTCCTTTACCGTACCCTCGAGCTCAATTGCGTCTTCCTTCTTCACAAGCAATCATCTTTCTCTAGAAAACGACAGCGATTGAGTATTCTACAATACGCATGCACGTATCGTAATATCTTCGTAATGGCTCCACAACTAAGCGGAACTTGTTACTTTTCAGAAATGTAGATGCCGACGTGTTTGAACGCGGCCCCTACATTTCACCGCCCTGCAAGGAACACCAAGCACCTTGGGCATCCGTGGTGAGAATCACCGGACCGTCATTGGTAATGGCGACGGTATTCTCGTAGTGCGCGGCGGGCAGGTGGTCGTTGGTCGTAACAATCCAACCGTCGGAGCCCGTGCTCACATGGTTGGAACCCATCGTAACCATCGGCTCGATGGCAATGACCATGCCGGCCTGGAGGCGAACGCCCCTCCCCTTCTTTCCATAGTTAGGAACGTTGGGGTCCTCGTGCATCACGCGGCCAATGCCATGGCCCACATAGTCACGAAGCACGCCGTAACCGTGAGACTCGGCGAGGGACTGAACGGCATAACCGACGTCCCCGATATGGTTACCGGGAACAGCCTGCTCGATGGCAGCCTTAAGACAATCGCGCGTGACCTCGCACAGGGCCTTAGCCTCGGGCGTGGGGGTGCCGACGAAAAACGTCCAAGCGTTATCGCCGACCCAACCGTCGACAACGGCTCCCGTATCGATGGAGATGATATCGCCATCGCGCAGGATCATGTCGGGGTTGGGAATACCGTGGACCACGGCATCATTGATCGATGCGCAAATGGTCCCCGGGAACCCGCCGTAACCCTTAAAGGCCGGGGTGCCGCCATGCATGCGGATAATCTGCTCCGCAAGCTGATCGAGCTCAAAAGTCGAAACACCGGGGCGCACCATGGCTCCAACGTGGCGGAGCGCCATCTTAGATAGCGCTCCTGCCTTCTTCATCTGCTCGATTTGCGTTGCAGACTTAATCTTGATCATAGACCGAGAGCCTCTTTGACATCCCCGTACACGGTCTCGCGAGCCTGGTCGCCGTTGACCGACTTGAGCAGACCCTGGCCACGATAGTAGTCGACGAGCGGGCTCGTGGACTTCTCGTAGACGTCGAGACGATTCTTGATGGTCTCGGGCTTGTCGTCGTCGCGCTGATACATCTCGCCGGCGCACTTGGGGCAGGTAGCATCGGCAGCGGTGCCGGTGTAACCACAGGCGCGGCAGGTGCGACGCGAAGACAGACGATCGATGATGACCTCGGGGGCCACGTCGACCAGAAGGGCGCAGTCGATCTCGCGACCCATGGCGGAGAGCTCGGAGTCGAGCGTCACAGCCTGGGCGGTGTTGCGCGGGAAGCCGTCGAGGATGAAGCCCTGCTGGGCGTCATCGGCAGCAAGGCGCTCCTTGACAAGGTCGATCACGAGCTGGTCGGGAACGAGCTCGCCAGCGTCCATGTACTTCTTAGCCTGAATACCAAGCTCGGTGCCACCCTTGACGGCAGCACGCAGCAGGTCGCCCGTGGAAATGTGAGCGACGCCAAACTCGGCGACGAGCTCCTGCGCGACGGTGCCCTTACCGGCACCCGGAGCTCCGAGCAATACGAGGTTCATGAGCAATCCTCCTCTAGCCTATTTAAAGAATCCATCGTAATCATACATCTTGATCTGGCCTTCGAGCTTATCGACCGTGTCGAGCACGACGCCGACCATGATGAGGATGGACGTGCCGCCAAATGCCTGGATCAGATGGTTACCCGTGAAGGAGAAGATGATCGAAGGCACGATGGCGATGAGCGCCAAAAAGACAGCGCTGGGAAGCGTGATCTTGTTGAGCGCGTTCTTGATGTAGGCCGCGGTAGCCCTACCCGGACGGACGCCCGGAATAAAGCCACCCTGCTTCTTAAGGTTGTCGGCCGTGTCATCGGGGTTGAACACCATGGAGGTGTAGAAGTACGCGAAGAACACGATGAGGACAACGTTAAGCACCCAGTTGAGCCAACCGGTCGAAAGCGCAGAGGCAACTGCCTGAATCCAGCCGATGCCGGGGAAGAACACGGCAATCTGAGCCGGGAAGTACAGCAGCGCCGAGGCAAAGATGATCGGCACGACGCCCGCGGTGTTGACCTTGATGGGCAGGTAGGTGGTCTGGCCACCCATCATGCGACGGCCCACGACGCGCTTGGCATAGGAGACCGGGATGCGGCGCTGGCCGCGCTCAAGGAAAACAATCAGCGGGATAACCAGCAGGATGATGGCGCAGATGATCACCATGGTGATGATGCCACCGGCATTACCCTCGGTGCTGGAGAAGATAGCCTGCGGAAGGCCGGCCATGATGTTCGCAAAGATGATCAGCGACATGCCATTGCCGATACCGCGCTGGGTGATGAGCTCACCAATCCACATGATCAGCATAGCGCCTGCGGTGAGCGTACCGACGATCATGAGGTCGAAGATGATCTCGGGAGCGCCGGCGCCATTGAAGCTGATGCCGAAGCTCTTAAAGAGGAAGAGGTAACCCACGGAGTTGAGGATTGCCAGAGCCAGGGTGAGGTAACGCGAATACTGCGTAATCTTGGTCTGACCGACCTCGCCCTCGCGGGCAAGCTCATGCAGGGAAGGCACGACGGCCTGGAGCATCTGGAGGATGATCGAGCTGGTGATGTAAGGCATGATGCCCAGCGAAAACACCGACACATAGCTCAACGCGCCGCCAGAGAAAAGATTCAGGAGGGCCATAGCACCTGCGGCGACCGAATTGTTATCGGTCGAGAAAAGGCCCAGCATCCCCTGGAAGGGAATGCCGGGCACAGGAACGTGCGCACCAATGCGGTACACGACGAGCATAGCTATGGTAAAAAGAATCTTTTCGCGCAATTCTTTGATGCGGAAAGCATTCTTAAGACCATTTAGCACGGCAGCTCGACCTTTCCGCCAGCGGCCTCGATCTTGGCCTGCGCAGAAGCGCTGACCTTGTCGACCTTGACCGTGAACTTCTTGGTGAGCTCACCATTGCCGAGCACCTTGACGGGCTCGAACTCGCTCTTGGTGATGCGAGCGGCCTTAAGAGCGGCACCGTCGATTACGGCGCCGTCCTCGAACTTACGCTCGAGACGCTCAACGTTAACAGCGGTGTACTCGATACGACGGGGGTTGCGGAAGCCCGGAAGCTTGGGCAGGCGCATAGCCAGCGGAGTCTGGCCACCCTCGAAGCCGGCACCCTTGGTGCCACCAGAGCGGGAACCCTGGCCCTTCTGGCCGCGGCCAGAAGTGGTGCCGTGACCCGAAGAATTGCCACGGCCGACGCGCTTGCGGTTCTTGGTGGAACCGGGCGCGGGAGTAAGATCGTGAAGCTGCATTTGCTACTCCTCTACAATCTCGACAAGGTGCTTGACCTTGAAGATCATGCCGCGGACGGACTCGTTGTCAGCAATCTCGCGAACCTCGCGGATCCTGTGGAGACCGAGGGCACGGACAGTACGGACCTGGTCCTGCTTGCAACCGTTGGTGCTGCGGACCTGCTTGATCTTGATGGTGTCAGCCATGCTTAGTTCTCCTTACCGACGAACATCTCGGAGACCGTCAGGCCACGGCGAGCCGCGACGTCCTCAGGGCTGGAGAGCTCCTTGAGGCCCTCGACGGCAGCCTTGATGATGTTGAGGCCGTTGTCGGTACCGAGGGACTTGGACAGGACGTTCTTGATGCCAGCAAGCTCGAAGAGGGGACGCACAGCGCCGCCGGCGATAACGCCGGTACCCTCGACAGCGGGCTTGATGATGATGCGGCCGGCACCAAAGTGGCCGAGAACCTCGTGCGGGATGGTGCCCTGCTCGGTCACCGGCACGTGGAACATGTTCTTCTTGGCATCGAGAGACGCCTTGGAGATGGCCAGGGGCACCTCAGCGGACTTGCCCATACCAACGCCGACGTTGCCCTTGCCGTCGCCAACGACGACGAGAGCGACGAGGCTCATGCGACGACCACCCTTGACGGTCTTCGACACGCGGTTGATGTAAACGACGCGCTCCTCGAACTCGGAGGCCTCGCGCTGCTGCTTCTGATTACGAGCCATGTGCTACATACCTCCTAGAACTCGAGACCGGCGGCACGAGCACCGTCGGCGAGGGCCTTGACGCGGCCATGGTAGATACGGCCACCGCGATCGAAGGCGACCTTGGTGATGCCGGCCTCGATGGCACGCTTGCCAACGAGCTGACCGACCTTCTCCGCAGCCTCCTTGTTCGAGGTGTGGGTGCCCTTGAACTCGGCCTCGAGGGTCGAGGCAGAGACGAGCGTCAGGCTGGAGCCCTTGCTGTCGTCGATGATCTGGGCATAGATGTTGGCGTTAGTACGGGTCACGCGAAGACGCGGACGCTCGGAGGTACCCGAGACCTTGCCGCGAACACGACGCTGACGACGCTTGAGGCCTTCCAGCTTCGCCTTATGCTTGTTCATACGTAAACTCCTAAAAAGGTTGATCTTGCCAGCACCTGACGGGGTGCTGGTCTTATGCGAGTGAGTCGGTTACGACTACTTGGCGGCCTTACCCAGCTTGCGGCGGATGTGCTCGCCAACGTAGTGGATACCCTTGCCCTTGTAAGGCTCGGGAGGACGATGGCCGCGGATCTCAGCGGCGATCTGACCGACCTGCTGCTTGTTGATACCCTTGACGTTCACGTGGGTGTTGTCGGGAACCTCGAAGGTGATGCCCTCGGGAGCCTCGACGATCACGGGGTGCGAGAAGCCCAGGGAGAACTCGAGGTTCTTACCCTTCTGCTGCACGCGGTAACCGACGCCGGCGAGCTCGAGCTTCTTCTCGAAGCCCTCGGAAACGCCAACAACCATGTTGTGGATGAGGGCGCGGGTGAGGCCGTGGCGGGCACGGGTCTCACGCTCGTCGTCGGGACGGGAAACGGTGAGGACGTTGTCCTCGACGTTGATAGCGAGCTTCTCAAAGACATCGAGCTCGAGCTGGCCCTTGGGGCCCTTGACGACAACGTTGTTGCCGTTGACTGCCACTTCGACTCCGGCGGGAATCTGGACAGGCTTATTACCGATACGAGACACGGTGATCTCCTTTCCTTCTACCTACCGAGCGAATTACCAGACGTAAGCGATGATCTCGCCGCCGACGTTGTGCTTGCGAGCATCGCGGTCGGTCATGACGCCATGGCTGGTGGAAATAATGGCGGTACCAAGGCCACCGCGGACGCGGGGCATGTCGGCAACGCCGGTGTACTTACGCAGGCCCGGCTTGGAAATGCGGCGGATGCCGTTGATGACCTTAGCCTTCTTGGGACCATACTTAAGCGTGATGTGCAGAGTCTTCTGGGGAACGGTGTCCTCGACATCGTAGCCCTCGATGTAGCCCTCCTCGTGCAGAACACGAGCGATCTCGACGAGCTTCTTGCTGCTCGGCATGGAGACCGTGGCCTTGTTCACAGAGTTAGCGTTACGGATGCGCGTAAGCATATCTGCGATCGGGTCTGTAAGGTTCATACAGATTCTCCTTCGTTCTTGATGAACACGTGCTCTTGGTTCTTCGCCGCCCTTAACGGCAAAGCCTTTTTAGCGCGTTTTCCCTGTTCCAAACTGATGCTTGAAACGCTGGTAGTGACTTACCAGCTGGCCTTCTTAACGCCGGGAAGCTCGCCCTTGAGTGCAAGCTCGCGGAAGCAGACACGGCACAGGCCGAACTTGCGGTACACAGAGTGCGGACGGCCGCAGCGCTGGCAGCGCGTGTACTCACGAGTAGAGAACTTCTGCTTGCGATTGCACTTGACGATCATCGATGTCTTAGCCACTTATATCCTCCTCACATAGAGTATTGTTCGCCCCAAGCGCCGCCCCCTTCTGGGAACGGCGCTCATAGGGCAGGTGAACCTATTTCTTGAACGGGAAACCGAAGGCGTCCAGAAGGGCCTTGGCCTCCTCATCGGTGTTGGCGGTGGTCACGAAAGTGATGTCCATACCACGCTGGTGATCGACGGAGTCGAAGTCGATTTCGGGGAAGATGAGCTGCTCGGTGACGCCCATGGAGAAGTTACCACGGCCGTCGAAGCTCTTGGCGGAGATGCCGCGGAAGTCGCGGATACGGGGGATTGCGACAGAGGTCAGACGATCGAAGAACTCCCACATACGGTCGCCACGCAGGGTAACCTTGCAGCCGATCGGCATACCAGCGCGCAGGCGGAAGGTAGCGATGGACTTGCGGGCACGGGTGATCATCGGCTGCTGGCCGGTGATGGCGCGCAGGTCGCGCACGGCACCGTCGATGGCCTTGGAATCGGTAGCGGCCTCGCCGACACCCATGTTCACGACGATCTTCTCAAACTTGGGGATCATCATGACGTTCTCGTACTGGAACTTGTCCTGAAGCTGCTGCTTGACCTCGTTGTTGTACTTGGTCTTCAGACGCGGCACATACTTCTCTTCTGCCATTGTTCACTCCTTCTTGGGGTTTTAAGCACGGGGCGTGGCCACGATGGGTTGTCCTCGTGCCTCCTGGCTGCATCCGCGCCGCTCATGGCATTACGCGGTTTGGACTCGACACAGCAGGAGCCGACAAAACAATCGGTACTATACGCGCATCGGGAGCGTTTTTCCAGAAAAACCTCGTCTGCCTGCACAACTCCACAACTCCCCCGCACAAACCGATCCGCATGCGACGGAGGAAAATGACAGTTGCGGTGAAATAGGGACTGTTTGACGGCTTAACTGGCTTAAACAGCCCGCATTTCACCGCAACTTATTGATGGGGATGCGACTAGCGCTTGCGGGGGACGAGTTTGGTGCGGCGCAGGTGGATCATCTCGGCGGCGATGGAGATGGCAATCTCCTCGGGATCCTCGGCCTGGATGGCAACGCCGATCGGCAGGTGCAGCTCGTCGATCTGGTCCTGCGTAAAGCCCTCCTGCTCCAAACGGGCGCGCACAAAGGCCGTCTTGCGGCGCGAGCCCAAGCAGCCCAGATAGGCGGGTTTAGCGCGCATGGCCTGAATCACCACGTCGATATCGGACTTGTGGCCTGCTGTGGCCACGACCACCAAGTCGCGCGGGCCGATGGGGCACTGCTTGCTCAGGTTCTTGTAATCGACCAGGCGACGATCGTAGACACCGGGCACCCATTCGGGCGTCAGCGTGCCGGGGCGGTCATCGCACGCCACAACGGCAAAGCCCGCCGCCGTGAGTACGCGCGCCGTCGCAGCGCCCACGTGTCCGCAGCCAAAGATGTAGGTCAGGCCCTCGGGGCAGAGCGTCTCGATGTGCGCCGGGGGAATCTCGGAGGCGGCGTTGGTGTAGGTGACCTTACTCCCCTCCTCCACCAGCGAAAGCTCGGGGCAGCCCGCAATGGTATGGCGCGATGCCCCGCCATGGTACTCGGCCACATCGCCCTCGAGCGCGTTTGCGATAAACGGTTCAAAGTCGATGACGAAGTCGCCGATGCGTCGATACGCCAAGACGTCGGCAACCGACTGGAACAACAGCACCTGCGATACATCCAGGTGCAGATAGCACAGGCAGATGGCTCCGCCGCAGATCATGCCGGTATCGGAGTTCTCGCCGCCCATGGTGTAGCGGACCAGACGCGATTGCCCTGCGGCCAGCAGCTCGCGCGCCTCGTTCAGCGCAAAGAGCTCGATCTTGCCGCCGCCGATGGTACCTGCTTGGCTGCCATCGGCAAAGACGGCCATCCAGGCGCCCACGCCGCGCGGCGATGACCCTGCCGTGCCGGCAACTACCACCAGCTCGCACGTCTTACCGGCCTTCAGAGCGCCAAGCGCAGCATTCACCACATCGAGCTTTTCCATTGCAATTTCCTATCCCTGGAATACACCGGTGAGCATGGCGAGCGCCTCGAGCACGCCGCCGCCGACCGACGTCGCCTTGTCCGAAATATAGTTGATATAGCTGGCATCGCCGCGCGGGTCGACGTCGGCACATTTAAAGCCCTCGGTCACCTGAACGCCGTCGGCCAAAAGGCCGCGCAAGCAGCCATCGATCTGCGTGCACATGGGCGTATCGCCCGCGTAGCCAATCACGTCCCCGGCGCTCACGATATCGCCGATCGCATGGTCGGACCTAAACACACCGGCAGCGGGGCTGTGGATAACACGTTCCTTGCCATAGCCGGCGATGACACCCGGCACGCCCGTGTTGGGCTGGGGCGAACCTTGGGTAATGACACGGCCGAGAAAATGCCCGCGCATGGTCTCGACCACGGCGTCGCAATCGACCGGCGCGGTAAAGCCCGGCCCCACGGCAATGACGGCAGGCGCCATGTCGCGCGTGGTGCCCAAGTTGCGCTTGGCCAAAATCGCGTCGACCACAGCCGCGGGTTTCAGCTCGCCGAGCATCTTGGCCTGAGGGTCCACCACAACGGCGACGTCTCCGGCCTCGGTAATCTCAAGCGCCTCAGCCGGCGTCTGCGCCAAGCGAGCGCGAATGCCTTCGACCTCGACCTCGCCCAGGCGAATGGCCTCGCAAAAACTAATTGTGCGGCGGATGCACGTGGGAACCGCGATATCGGCCATAACGACCGACACGCCGGAGCGCACCAAACGGGCAGCGACGCCCGTGGCGATATCGCCGGCGCCGCGAACATAAACGAGCATTCCCGGGGCACCTCCCTGTGCTACGGTTTGAGCAGAGCAAAAGCGGTTCGACCGCTGCTCTGATGATTATTTATTATCACAGTATTATACGGCGGTGAACATATGGAAACGGTTAACGGTAATCTTGCCTCGGCGCTCAGGATCGAGCCGGGCATTACCGCGATTATCGGCAGCGGCGGCAAGTCGACCTTGCTCAAGACGCTGAGCCTTGAGCTTATGCGCGCTGGCGGCCGCGTGCTCCTCTGCACCACCACGCATATGTTTCCCGTCGCCGGCGTGCCGTGGGACGGATCGAGCCGTCGTCTGGACGCCGCGCCCTGGAAGCCAGGTGCCCTACACGCCCCAGGCTGCACCTGCGAGGCCTGCGCGGGGCTTGTGCGGGGAAGGATCTGCCAAGCAGGTGTCTTGGACCCCCAGACGGGCAAGCTCTCCTCCCCCGCCGCGCCGCTCGACCAGCTGGCGCAGCGCTTTGACTACGTCCTGGCCGAGGCGGACGGCAGCAAGCGGCTCCCGCTCAAGGCGCACGCCGCCTGGGAGCCGGTAATTCCCGCCGCCACGGCAAACGTTGTCTGGGTCGTCGGCGCCTCGGGGCTCGGCAAGCCCATCAACGAAGCCGTCCACCGCCCCGAGCTCTTCTGCGAGCGCTGCGGCTGCGAGCCCACCGACGCTGCCACCCCAGAGCGCGTCGCCCAGGTGCTCAATGCCGAGCTGCAGATGCTGAACCTCAACAATGCCCGTATCATGCTCAACCAAGCCGACACGCTTGCCGACCCAACAATGGCAGATCGCTTCGAGGCAACCCTCAACCGCCCCCTCATCGCCACCAGCCTCCAGGGGTAGCAAATTTGGGACGGGGCTCTTTTTGCTACCCCGTCCCAAAAAATCATCTCCCAAATTAGCTACCCCGGCGGTCTTCCCGTTAGCGGGGCACGTAGCGGCCGGGTTGGGCTCCGGTGGGCTCGCCGTCGCGCGCGGCCAGCACGCCGTTCACAAACACGGCCTTGGCGCGGCCATGTGCCTCAAAACCCTCGAGCGGCGTGTAGTCCACAGCCTGATGCTGCATCGCGGCACTGATCGTCCAGCGCGCCTTGGGATCCCACACGCACACGTCGGCATCGGAGCCCTCGGCAAGACAGCCCTTGCGCGGGTACATGCCAAACACGCGCGCCGGGTTCTCGCTCATCAGGCGGCAGAGGTCCTCGGGGCCCAGCTGTCCCTCAAAGCTCGTGGCAATCGCGACGGGACGATGCTCCACGCCGGGCCCGCCGTTGGGAATCGCGCGGAAATCATCGCGTCCTCGGTCCTTTTGCCCGTGCAGGTTAAAGCTGCAATGATCGGTCGCAATAGTATCGATCTCGCCAGCCACAAGCGCCTCGCGCAGCGCGGCACGGTCACCGGCATGGCGCAGCGGCGGGCTCATCACGTACTTGGCGCCCGCAAAGCCGTCCTCGCCCTGCTCCAGATAGCAGGTGTCGTCGAGCATCAGATACTGAGGGCATGTCTCGACATAGATGTTCTTCTGCCCGCGCGCTTTGGCAGCGCGAATGGCCTCGAGCCCCAGCTTGGTCGAAAGGTGCACCACGTTGACCGGAGCGTCCCCGGCCAAGTGCGCCAGATACAGCAGGCGGCTCACGGCCTCGGCCTCACACACGTCCGGACGGCTGAGCGCATGGCCCTCGGGCCCGTGGATACCCTGCTCAAACACGCGCTTCTGCAGCGCGTTGACCAACGTGCCGTTCTCGCAATGCACGCACAGGATACCGCCCACGCGCTTGAGCTCCTCCAGCACCTCGAGCGTCTCGGCATCGTCCAGGCGCAGATGGTCGTAGGCAAAGTAGGTCTTAAACGACGACACGCCCGCCTCGCGCATGGCCGAAAGATCGGCGCGGTTGCGCTCATTCCACTCGGCAAGCGCCATATGGAAGGCATAGTTGGCGGTGCAGGTGCCGTCGGCGCGATGACGCCACTCGACCAAGGCATCGGGCATGGTCACGCCGCGATCGGCCGTCGCGTAGTCCACAATGGTCGTCGTGCCGCCGCAGGCAGCCGCGCGCGTGCCGGTCTCAAAGCTATCGGCTGTCCAATCCATGCCGGTCCAGCACTGCATGTGCGTGTGCCCATCGATAAAGCCCGGGAACACCCAGCAGCCCGCAGCATCCTCGACGGTATCGCCCTCGGCCGGCTCAATCGCCGCGGCAATCCGCACGATCTTATCGCCATCCATGGCAAGATCGGCGCGGCGAAGCCCCTGGGGCGTCACGAGTGCGCCGTTTTTGATGATGATCATAATTGCTCCTTATTGATTGATGCAGTTGGCCACGCGATCAAAATACGAGCAGGCGGCGATATGCTCCGTTATGCGTCGCTGTCCCTTGACGGTATCGACGTCCCACAGCTCGTAGGCACGCGCCTCGACCAGCACCACGTCGGTACGGTCCTTGAGGATCGAACCGCCGCCGTCCTTACCCTCAAGACACATAAGTGCATCGAACAATTCCGCCGGAAAGAGCACCGGGCTCGAAGGCTCGCCGTTGCACGCAAGACGCACCGGATGATTGCGGTCACGCTCGTCAAACGCACGAACCATACCCTCAAAAGAATCCGAACTCACAAGCGGCTGGTCGCCCGGCAAAAAGAGGCAGCCTTTCCAGTTGCGTTCGACTCCCCACGAAAGGCCCGCACGGACGCTTTCGCTGCGCAGTTTGCCATCGTGCAGCACACACGGGCAATGCTTGTCCTCGCAAATCTGGGCGACCTCGGGCCAACGCGTCGAAACCACGACGTCAAAGCCCCGGGGAACCGAATCAATGGTCCGGGCAATCAGCGGCTTGCCATAGATATCGGCAAGCATCTTGTTAGAGCCAAACCGCTTGCCCTCGCCCGAAGCCATAATGACGCAACCAAGTTTCATGGCGATACCTCCCCTGAAGCCATCGTACCCATAACTCGCGTCGCGGGGCATCTACATCGAAAGCGCTTATCCCGCACGCCCACGATGCAAAAAGGGGCACCCCGCCGGTTGGCAGAGCGCCCCCTTTACATGGCTTACCCCAGCGCGGCTTTAGGCCTGGAACCAACGGGCGGTGTTGCGCTCGTCGAGGGCCTTGAGGGTAGCGGCGGGATCGGCAACCTTCTGCAGGAACATCATGGCTGCGATGGCGTACGGCTTGTAGCTGGCCTCCTTGTACATGCCCACGCGGTGCATGTCAAAGACGTCGGCGTTGACCTCGCCGTGCTCGCAGGAGACACCGGAGATGTCGGCGGGCAGCGGGTGCATAAAGATGGTGTCCTGGCCGTTGGCGGTCTTCTCCATGAGCTCGGTCGTGGAGCACCAGTCCTGATGGGTGGCGTTCTGAGCGAGCAGCTCCTTCTCGAGCGCTGCGATGCCGGCGTCGTCGCCCTCGGCGTACAGGTTGGTACGCTTCTCCATGGCGGCAAACGGAGCCCAGCTCTTGGGGATCACGATGTCGGCGCCCTCGAAGGCCTCGGCCATGGTGTTGACCTGCTTAAAGGTGGTGCCGGACTCGGCGGCATAGCCCTTGGCGCGCTCGACGACCTCGGGCATGAGGTCGTAGCCCTCGGGGTGGGCCAGGGTGACGTCCATGCCAAAGCGGGGCAGCAGGCTGATCAGCGACTGCGGGCAGGACAGCGGCTTGCCGTAAGAGGGCGAATAGGCCCAGGTGACGGCAACCTTCTTGCCCTTGAGGTTCTCAAGACCGCCAAACTCGTTGATGAGGTAGAGCATGTCGGCAGAGGACTGCGTGGGGTGATCGGAGTCGGACTGCAGGGAGATGAGCGTGGGACGGTGATCCAGAACGCCGTCCTCGTAGGCCTGCTGGACAGACTCGGAGACCTCGGCCATGTAGGCGTCGCCCTTGCCGATGTACATGTCGTCGCGGATGCCGATGACGTCGGCCATGAAGGAGATCATGGTAGCGGTCTCGCGGACGGTCTCGCCGTGAGCGATCTGGGACTTCTTCTCGTCCAGGTCCTGCAGCTCGAGGCCGAGCAGGTTGGCGGCCTTAGAGAAGGAGAAGCGCGTACGGGTGGAGTTGTCGCGGAACAGGGAGACGGCCAGGCCCGAGTCGAAGATCTTGGACGAAACGTTGTTCTCACGCAGCTCGCGCAGGGCGTCGGCAACGATGTAGAGAGCCTTGAGCTCATCGGTGGTCTTATCCCAGGTGTGCAGGAAGTCGCTGCCGTACATGCCCTTAAAATCGAGGCCGTTCAGCTGCTCGACGAGCTCGGTAAACTTGGCGTCCATGTAAATATCCTTTCCATAGATGAAACGATCGCAATGAGTAGATGTGCTCCGGCATGCGCGTGTGGCTAGAACATGCAGAGCGCTATGACGAGGACCCGCTACCGTTGAGGAAGCATGGGAGATAACGACCGCGGGCCCCAAGTCAACAGGGGGTGCCGGGGACACAGGCTGTCCCCGGCTCAACAAGATCGAGGAATGGGACTAGTCGATCTTGTTGTTGGTCAGACCAGCGCGGAACACGGTAGCGTCGCCATCGGCCTGGCTCGGATCGTAGAGGTTCAAAGCAGCAACATACATGGCGGCAGCGGTGACCAGGTCGTCCTTGTAGGTGACCTCGTTGGGAGCGTGAGCCTGAGACTCGGCACCCGGGCCAAAGCCAACGCAGGGGATGCCATAGCGGCCCTGGATGGAAACGCAGTTCGTGGAGAAGGTCCACTTGTCGCACAGCGGACGGCCGGTGCGCTTGTCCATGCTGGGCTCGCAGCCGATGCGCTCGTCACCGAACATGGCCTTGTGGGCGTCGACGAGGGCCTTGACGTGCGGAGCGGTCTCCTTGTTGATCCACGTGGGGAAGTAAGCCTCGGTCTCGTAGACCTCGCCGGTCCAGGACGGACGGTCGTACATGTACATGGAGACCTTCACGTCGTCGCCGTACTTCTTGGCGGCCGGCAGGTTGCGGATCTCGTCCAGGCAGGACTCCCAGGTCTCGCCGGCGGTCATGCGACGGTCGATGGAGATGGCGCAGGAGTCAGCGACAGCGCAGCGGCTGGGGCTGGTGTAGAAGATCTGGCTGACGGTGCAGGTGCCGCGGCCCAGGAAGCGGGCGTCCTCAAAGTGCTCGGGGTTGTACTTGGGGTCGAGCATCTTGACGAGGCCCTTGATGTCGGTCGACTCGTCGCAGCCGTTGTTGTTGAGGGCGCGGACGTCGGCGATGATGTCGGCCATCTTGTAGATGGCGTTGTCGCCGCGGTCGGGAGCGGAACCGTGGCAGGAGGTGCCGTGAACGTCGACGCGGATCTCCATGCGGCCGCGGTGACCGCGATAGATGCCGCCGTCGGTGGGCTCAGTGGAAATGACGAACTCGGGCTTAATGCCGTCCTTGTTGTAGATGTACTGCCAGCACATGCCGTCGCAGTCCTCTTCCTGGACGGTGCCGACGACCATGATCTTGTAGCCCTCGGGGATGAGGCCCATGTCCTTCATCATCTTGGCAGCATAGGTAGCAGAAGCCATGCCGCCCTCCTGGTCGGAGCCGCCGCGGCCGTAGATGATCTCGTCGGTTTCGTAGCCCTCATAGGGATCGGCATCCCAGTTCTCGATGTTGCCGATACCGACGGTGTCGATGTGGGAGTCGATGGCGATGATCTTGTCGCCCTCGCCCATAAAGCCCATAACGTTGCCCAGGCCGTCGACCTTGACCTCGTCATAGCCAAGGCTCTCCATCTCGGCCTTGATGCAAGCGACAACCTCACCCTCCTCGCAAGACTCAGAGGGGTGGCTAATCATTGCGCGAAGAAAACGCGTCATATCAGCACGATGGGACTCAGCCGCAGCCTTAATGGCATCAAAATCGAGTTCTTTAGTCATAACAGTCAACCTTTCTACAAGGGTTTACCTACAGGTAGATATTTCAGATAGATCACTTGTGCCAAGCGGCGTGAGGTTGAGCACCCCACAAGCAAGTAACCATAGGAGGCGGACGGAGGACTTTGCTCCGTCGCGAGTTCCGCACGAGCCGGAGAGCACTTAATGTGCTCTCCGTGCGAGCAGGACTGTCCGAGCAGGGAGTAAAGTCCTCCGGCTGCCTCCGGACAGGTCAGTCTGCTAGCAAGTGGGGTACTCGCCCTCCCAGACGATGCGACGGTACTGATCCGGGTCCGTGTCACCTTC
Source organism: Collinsella sp. AF39-11AT (assembly GCF_003474585.1). Classification (NCBI taxonomy): domain Bacteria; kingdom Bacillati; phylum Actinomycetota; class Coriobacteriia; order Coriobacteriales; family Coriobacteriaceae; genus Collinsella; species Collinsella sp. AF39-11AT. The sequence goes on from NZ_QROG01000001.1 coordinate 30,660, forward strand.
CGTGGAGAAGCAGAGCACGGAGCTTGTCTTGTCCAGACCGATGAGCTCTTTGAGCTCGGCGTACTCGGGATCGAGCATGAGGGTCTCGACCAGGCCGGTGGTCACGGCGCCGGACTCGCCGGAGATGACGCGCGGGTCGCCCTTCTCGGGAGCGCCCAGGGTGCGCATGCCGCGAGCGGTGACCCAGTCGGGGCAGGACACGAAGGCGGTGGTGTGGTTGCGCAGGATATCCCAGCCAAGGATGTTGGGCTCGCCGCAGCACAGGCCGGCCATGATGGAGGGCATGTCGCCGTCCACGATACGCGGGTCGCCGTCGCCGGCGGCAGCGCCCTTGTACAGGCAGGCGGCCGGTGCGCACTCAACCACGACGAAGGTGGGCGGGTTATCGGGATACAGGTTGGTGAAGTAGCCCACCACGGCGCCGGCCAGCGAGCCCACGCCAGCCTGGACAAAGACGTGCGTCGGGCGGTTGATAGCCATCTCGCGCAGCTGCTCGGCAGCCTCGGAAGCCATGGTGCCGTAACCCTCCATGATCCAGGACGGGATCTTCTCGTAGCCCTCCCAGGCGGTGTCCTGAACGATGACGCCGCGCTCGCAGGCGTCGGCCTCGGCGGCGGCCATGCGCACGCACTCGTCGTAGTTGACCTCTTCGATGGTCACCGTGGCGCCCTCGGCGGCAATGTTATCGAAGCGGGGCTTGGTGGAACCCTTGGGCATGTGCACGACGGCCTTCTGGCCCAGCTTGTTGGCAGCCCATGCCACGCCGCGGCCATGGTTGCCGTCGGTGGCGGTAAAGAAGGTAGCCTGGCCAAAGTCCTCGGCCAGCTGATCGGAGGTCAGGTAATCGAAGGTGCAGTCGGCAACGTCCTTGCCGGTCTCGTCGGCAATATAGTTGGCCATGGCAAACGAGCCGCCCAGGACCTTAAAGGCGTTGAGGCCAAAGCGATAGCTCTCGTCCTTAACGCACAGGTTGGACAGGCCCAGGCGCGCGGCCTGGCCGTCCAGGCGGGCAAGCGGAGTAACGGTGTACTGAGGGAACGACTGGTGGAAGGCGCGGGCCTTCTTCACGTGGTCGAGGCTCATGATTCCCAAGTGCTTGTCATCGCTCTTGGGCATCGTGTTGCCCGCCCACTGGATCTTATCGGCCATACGGTGAACTCCTTAAGTCCTCTCTTGCCGGCCCCCGCATACGCGTTTCAGCCCGATCCCATTCACACGGCTGAACTTTTATGTGGATGCCAAACAAAAAGTTTGTTAGTAATGTTCTATCACACTTTTTGATTGGATAACCTAACAAATTGTTAGTTGCCGCAATCGGTACCTTTTCGCCGCCGAACGGTCACATAACGCAGCAACGCTTTCGTTATTTGCGAACAAGTGTGGTTTATGGCAAAGTGTGCCCAAACTAATTTTTAGGAAGGCACCCATGACCCCCGCACAGATTGAGTTTTACAAGCGCCTTGCACACGGTCTGGCGCTCCAATTTGGCCCCAACTGCGAAGTCGTCGTCCACGATCTGGAGACCGAGGACGTGGACCACTCCATCGTAGTGATCGAAAATGGCCACGTCAGCGGGCGCAAACTGGGCGACGGCCCCAGCCATATCGTGTTTGAGTCCATGCACGAGGGCACCACCGACGTACACGACCGCGAGCCGTACCTCACTAAAACCACCGATGGCAAGCTGCTCAAGTCCTCGACCATCTTTATCCGCAACGACGAGGGCAAGCCCGTCGGCATTTTGGGCATCAACTTTGACATTACGCTTATGAAGGCTTTTGAGCGTTCGCTCGACGCCTTTACCGGCACCGGCGGCACGGGCTACACCGAGCCCGAGCCCATTACCAAGAACATCGGCGACCTGCTCGAGGACCTGCTGCACGAGTGCGAGCAGTTTGTGGGCAAGCCCGCGGCGCTCATGACCAAAGACGAGCGCATTCGTGCCATTGGCTACCTCGACCGTCGCGGCGCCTTCCTCATTTCCAAGTCGAGCGAGCGCGCCTGCGAGTTCTTTGGCATCTCCAAGTACAGCTTCTATAGCTACCTCAATGAGGCCAAGGCGGCGGCCGACGACAAGTAGGCACTCGCCTAGATTGCCCCTCCCCTTTTGGGCGCGAGTTCTGGAAAGCTCGAATCCAAGACCGAGCCGCTTGGGAAGTTCCATATAATCGATGTCATTAGTATTTCGAAAGGGTGGAATAGAATGGCGTTGAGCAAGGCATCATGCACCGGTCGCGGATTGATTCCGGCAATTGGTGGACATGTGCACCGCATGTTCGATGAGGGTGAAGACGACCTGTTTTCGCTGAGCCTTGACGACGTGATGGATGATCGCCCGTGGACCGCCGACGAACTCATGGGCGGTGGGGCTCGCCCGTCAAGCCCCAATCCCGCACTTGCGCCTAAGCCCGCATCTGCGCCGACTCCTGCGCAGCCGCCTGTTTCGACGCCCGCATCTACGCCCGCACCCATTTCGGCGCCCGCGCCCGCTCCCCGCCCCGCAAGCGACCCGTCCGAGACGGCGGCATTTCTCGCTGCAGCGACGCAGGGCAAATCGGCCGACAGCACCGTTATGTACAGCGCCCAGCAGTTGCCTGTTCCTGCGGCACGCAAGCCTCCGATCACAAGGCTCGATGAGCCCGTTGCCCATCAGGTTGCCTACGATTCCTGGGCTGCAGCCGATCTGGATGAGACCTCAACCGGCATGCCGGTGCTCGACGTTCCAGTTAACCCGCTTTTTGCCGCCAACACGAGCGCCGCGGATTATGAGGGCGGTGCGGCATATTCCGATTATTCCGATAGCTATACTGGCACCGGTCGCATCGAGACCGAGGATTATGGCACCGCATCGAGCAATTATCTCAACGATCCGTACGCTGCCGCGCCTGCACCGGAATATGACCCGGAGGCCGCGTCCGCGCCGGCGTATACCAAAAGCACGGGCGAAGAGCGCTTCGCCGATTATTACGCCGAGGAAAAGGCGCTGCGTTTCTCGGAATTTCCGCAGGCAGTCAAGGTTGCCTTTATCGCCATTGTCATTGCCCTGCTCGGCGTCATTGCGTTTGAGGGATTCCGTCTGTTCTCCGGCCCCACCCAAGCGGAGTCGGAGACCCAGCAAAAAGAGGACGATAACAAGTATCTGGACATCAACACCCTCAAGGGCGACCCCAACGACGGAGACGATGAGTAGCGAGAGCTGAAGGCTGCCGCAGGATCTCGCATCCAGCACCGGCTTCTAAGTGCTGTCTTGTCATCCAGCTACACTTTTCCTGATAATTTGCCTATCGAATTTGACACTTTTCCGAAGTTCTAAGGTGCCTATTTCGACACTTTTCCGTACTTTTAAACGGCTGATTTCGACACTTTTCCGGATGAAAGCCGAGTGATCACTTGGGAAACCAACGCCGTCCGCGCGTCATTTCGCAAGCGGCGCTTGATTTCTGTCCGCGCGCGCTGATAGACTTCCTCTTGCCCGCAGGGAGCGGGCGCGTTTTATCCAGAGTCGGGGTAGAGAGTTGGCTCCACGATCCCGACGCCAACCGGCCAAGAGGCACGGTGGCCCTGCCAACATCGATGAAAGGAGTCCGTATGGACAATTTCTCTGTGCGCAGTGAGCGCAACTTCCACAACCTGGCAGCCAAGCCAAAACGAATGCATCTTCTGGATAAGCCAAATGGCTACGCCTCGGCCATGGTCAAGAGCAGCCTCTCCCACCAGATGCGCTTTACCGTGCAGAAGCTCGAGGAAGAGCTCTGCGCCGCCGGCGACCCGCACGTGCTGCAGGTCAAGCTGCTCGGAGACGATTCGCGCGAGCCATCCAGCTGGAATCTGTTTGCCGACGGCAAGTGCGTTGCGGACGGATCCGGCACCTTTGCCCGCGAGTGTTTCTGCGAGGGAGCCGAGGTGTTCCTGAACCTGTGCCGCGACGCCGTGCGCGCGGCCGAGCTGCGCCAATGGAGCCAGAGGGAGTACGAGCTGCTGAGTGCGGCACGCGGGATTGCGAGGGCGTAGGCAGACAGGCCAGACAGCTCGTCATACTGGTTGACGCTTCGATTCAAACAGCAGGGCGGGCTCGCGCTTACAGCCCCGCCATGCCAAACCGAATGGCGTTCTCAAAAGGCCTACCCCCTCCGCCTTCAGCTTTAGCAGCAGGTCGCCCAGCTCGGGGCACTTGCTGGAAAGGCGCGTCTGAGCTCGCTCGCCCATCCCCCACCGTTGACGGACCTCCTGGGCGCGCGGGCTCACGCGGTAGTCCCCGTCCATCATCTGCTTGAGCAGCTTGGCGGTCACGCGCGCATCGGCTAGGGCGCTGTGGGCGTGACCCGTCGACTCGTCGAACTCGATGCCAAACCACGTCGCTGCGTCACTCAAAGAGACGCACCCGTGGCTGCTCATGTCCATGATCGAGGTGTAAAACGCCTGCAGGTCGGCCCAGTCCGTAGGAAATGCGGAAAGATCGATATGCTTTGCCTGGCACTCAGTCAAAAGCTGTCGACGATCCGCCCCGCTCCAACAGACCACCTGGGCGGAGTAGCGACCGATCCAATCGCTGAGCCTTTTGATCACCATGTAGAGCGGATCGGCCATCGCAGTGTCCACGGCCGATATCCCCGTAAGCTCGCGAACGGGGAACGCAACGCCTTCGGCATATTCCGTCTGCACAAACTGCGAGAACTCGCCCATCACGTTGCCGCGGTTATCGAGCTTAACCGCGCCGACCTCGATAATCTCGTTGCGCAACCCGCGGCGCTGGCGCTGCCTTGACACCGGCGCAAACTCGAAGTCGAGCACAATCTGACGCGCAAAGTTCGTCGTATCGATAGCCGAGATACACGGCGTCTTTTTGTCTGGCACGGTGAGGGCCTTTCTCCGTCAACTGCCGCCTGTTTCACAGGCAGCTACATTGCCGTAAGGATAAGTGTCCGTGCGGACATGAAATCGCACAGTGCAGCTTTCCGACATCCTTGCGTAAAGCTGCGCTTTGAGATGGTCACGTCGTTGTTATTATCGAACATATATTCGTATTTATGGCTGCAGTTTGATAGACTGGTTATTGTTGGCGGCAGTTCCATGTGCCGGGCAGCGCCCTCCATGCGACGGGAGGTGATGCCCATGACCGATCTAACTGATTTTGTGAAGCTCCTGACCGCTTTGGTCTCGCTCCTCACGGCGCTTATCGGACTTACCGAGGCACTCAAGCAGCGTACGAAGCATAAAAAGAGGGGTCGACGCCGCTAAGGCGATGACCCCTTAATCCAAGCAACGGCGCTGCCCAGCTCTTCACTACTTGGGCTGCCGTCGACCTTATTTTACCCACGGGCGCCGGGTTTACCAAATGGATTTTCGGTAAAGGAAGCACGGCACGCCCGCAAAACCGCTACGCCCCAAGTGCCGCCATGGGGATCACCGCCACGCCGTCGTCGCGTGTGTAGGCAATGCTCCCCTTTCCAACCACGACCGCCAAAAACGCCGGCGCGGCATTCTGGGCGGCAGGATTGGAGAGCACTTTCCTCTCCAGCGCCTTGAGATTTCTCGCTCCATCGTCTGCTTTCGCATCACTCAGCTTGACCTCGATAGCTCCCCAGCGCCCGTCGTGCTCAACGATCAGATCGACCTCAAGGCCCTTCTCATCTCGGAAATAATGGACACTGTTGTCGACACCGCCGTAGGTGGAAAGGAACACGCGCACGTCGCGCAGAACGAGGTCCTCAAAGAGCATCCCCAGCGTTTGCATATCGCCAAGCAGCCGCTCAGGGGTAGCCCCCAGCAACGCCGCCGCAAATGACGGGTCGCAGAAGTAGCGCTTGGGGCGCACGCGAACGCGAGCCTTCGAGCGCATGGGCGGCTCCCATCCGCACAGGTCCTCGGTCAGCTTGAGCCTGTTGAAGAGATCCAGGTGCGCAGCGATGGTCCTCTCGTCGGGGCCCGCCTCACCGTACGAGGCGTCCTTTATGAGCGTCTTGTACGTGACAGCCTGGCTCTCGTTCATGGCAAGAGCTCGCAAAAGGCCGTGTGCAAGCTCGGGCGATCATGCGATATACGAAATTACGCCATTCTCAATGCGGATTTTATGCTACTTCCAATGTAGTTTTTACGCCGTTGCGGATGTAGTTTTTACGCTATGTTCATTGAAGGTTTTACGCTTGGCATCCTTAGCGCGACGCTCGCTCAACCCCTGACCACCGGATTGCCCGAATTCCGGGATGCTGCCTCCGCTCCAAACAAAAGGCCCAGCTCGCGATGAGCTGCCTCCCATTTCTTGAACATTAGAAATGGGAGACTTTCCACCCCATGCCTCTATCGGAAACGGCATCCCGTCCTGAGCATCGAATCCGGGACGTAGTTTCCGCATGCGGCTTCGTTAGGAAAGCATGTTCCACTCTGAGCGCTCATTCCGGGGTGCAATTTCCGCCAGAGACACCGCCGGGAAAGCACATCCCGGTTTGGAGCCGAAATCTGGGATGTAGTTTCCGCTTGAAGGGCGATCCGGAAAGCACGTCCCATCCCGAGTGGCAATTCCGGGTCACAGTTTCCGCAGATACAAGGCGACAGTCCGCCGCCCTTATCACATGCCTTCAAATATGCGATCCAGAAACACAAAACAGCAGATAGAATGCTCTTTTTCAAAAAGTACACGTCCCTAAACTTACCAGGTCTTCATAACTTGTTGCCGTTCACGGGAGCCGATCACCGCCCACCGATTCGAATGTAAAAATGTCGCCGAAAACAGGCCATCTACCTGCATGGTTAGATTTTGGTCAGCTTTTGGTCAGCTGAGCGGCAAGTTCCAGCTGATACGTTTTTGCTACCCAAAAGGAGGCGGTAGCTCATGACCCATTGCAATGACCAGCTCATCGACCAACTGCTCACTCAAGCCGAACAAGAGGGGCGCTGTCTGATTCCCCCGAGCACGGCGATCCGAAAAGCGCTCCTTCGGCGCACCGGCGGCACGGTTGTCTCGCCCATGCCGGGGTTGTTTGCGCGAAAAACGCGCTGGGATGAACTCAACCGAGCGCAACGCCATTGCGAGATTATCCGCGCCCTTGCGATCATCCATCCCGATTGGACGTTCTGCTCGTTTTCGGCAGCTTGCCTGCTGGGGCTCGAGGTCTCGTGGCGACACCTGAACGTCGTGCATGTTTGCAGCTCGACAAAGCCGTCGGCTCGTCCGGGCGCACATATTCAGCGACACCAGATTGAGCCGGCCGGAGCAATACGCAGAGCCGACGTATCGGTAACGCCGCCCATCCAAACGGCCACAGATTGCCTGCTGCAAACTGGTTTTGCCGACGGCATGCCCATTGCCGATTCGGCGATCTCAAAGCTCGGCCTTGCGCCGGAACAGCTGATGAAGGCCGTTGAGCAACGAGCGACTGCCCGCAATGGGCGCGCGATTCGCACCGCCCTCACAACGCTTCGATATGCCGACGCCCGCGCCGAGAGCGGCGGGGAATCGGTCGCCCGAGCCGTCATGATCGAGACGGGCTTTGCACCCGACTGGCTTCAATACGAGCTGACGGACCCCTTCGATTCGGCCAAACCCATACGAACGGACTTTGCCTGGGAGCGCCAGGCGCAGGAACTCACGCTGGGCGAGCTCGACGGGCTCATCAAATATACCGACCAGACCATGCTGGCCGGACGCACCACCGCCGAGGCGCTCGTTGCCGAACGACAGCGCGAGGCGCACCTATCGCTCTACGGCCATCCGCTCATCCGCTTTACCATGATCGAAGTCCGTTCGGCAGGCATGCTCGCGAAAAAGCTGCAGACGGCAGGCATCCGCCAGACCATGCTCCCGACATGGCTCAACGATATTGAGCTGTAGGGGCTGCTGAGCTTATGCCCGTCTGCCTGCCAAACCGGGACACACTTTCCGGTTGGCAGCACCCGCGGAAACCATGTCCCAGATTGAATGCTCAAAATGGGATGCGCTTTCCCGACGAAGCTCCTTGCGGAAAGCGTGTCCCAGAATGAAGACTCAGAATGGGATGCAATTTCCGCTTGAAGGCCGATCCGGAAACTGCATCCCATTCTGAGCGCCAATTCCGGGACGCAGTTTCCGGTTGAGGGCTGTTCCGGAAAGCGCATCCCATTCTGGAGCCGAAATCTGGGACGCAATTTCCGCTCCAAGCAAAGGGCCCCGGCTCGCGATGGAGCTGGGGCCAAAGGCGCAACATATGCTGTTGATGTTGAGCGCAGACGGCAGTCAGCAATGGCCGCCCGCGCCCTACCCTACCAGCGGTTGCGGACGCGGCTGTAGGGCGTATCCACCATGGGCAGATCGGGACGCAGCTTGCCGTCAAACGCGCGGTAAGCGTTCTGTACGGCGGGCGCCGTGGGGATCGTCGCGATCTCGCCGATGCCCTTGCCGCCGTATGCCACGGGCAACAGCTCGTCCTTCTCCACGTAAATGGCGTGGATATCCGGGATCTCGGGCGCACGGAACAGCCCGAGCGTACCGTACCTGGCCTGGGGCACGCAGTCCTTGAGCGGCCAGTCCTCGGTAAGCGCATAGCCCATACCCATGAGCACGCCGCCTTCGATCTGACCCTGGATGGAGATGGGGTTGACCACCTTGCCGGAATCGTGCGCAGCATAGACCTCGCTCACGCGGCCGTCATCATCCAAAATGACCACATGCGTAGCAAAGCCGTAGCAGATGTGGCTCTTGGGATTGGGAACGTCGGCACCCAGCTTGTCGGTCGGCTCCAGGTACACGTAGCCAAACTCACAGCCCTCGAGCGCCTTGATGGCAGCCGCGGGATCTTGAGGATGCATGCCCTGGCCGGCGACGAGCTCCTGCGTGCGCAGCTGATAGGCGCGACCGTCGTCGTACTCGATCTTGACGCCGTCGCCATGCGCACTCACGGGAGCATCGGGCGCAGACTTGCCGGCCTCGATGCCAACCATGGCGTCGCGCAGCAGGAAAGCGGCGCCGCGCACGGCCTCGCCGGTCACGACCGTCTGACGCGAGCCAGACGTGGTGCCGGAGTCGGGAGCGTTCTCGGTGGAGCACTCGCCGTTGGCAATGCAGCTCAGCGGCAGACCGCACGCCTCGGCAACGTCCTGCAAAAAGACGGTGTTGCAGCCCTGGCCGATGTCGGACGTGGCGGCGTAGACCACAGCCACGCCGTCCTCGACGCGAATCTTGCAGCGGCCGGCATCGGGCAGACCCACGCCCACGCCAGCATTCTTCATGGCGCAGGCGATACCGGCGTGTCCGGGATGCGCATAGTAGGCATCTTTGACCTCGAGCAGCGTCTCCTTAAGCGCCGTGGAGCAGTCGGCAATCTGGCCGTTGGGCAAAACCTCGCCCGGCTCGATGGCATTACGGTAACGAATCTCCCACGGGTCCAGGCCGACCTTCTCTGCCAGCAGGTCGATCAGGCTCTCGAGTGCAAACTCGGACTGGCAAACGCCAAAGCCGCGGTACGCGCCGGCGGGCGGGTTGTTGGTGTAGTAGCCAAAGCCGCGGATGTCGGTGTTCTGGTACTTGTAGGGGCCGACGGCATGCGTGCAGGCGCGCTCGAGCACCGGGCCGCACAGCGACGCGTAGGCGCCGGTATCAAAGTTGATCTCGCAATCCAGACCGGTAAAGTTGCCCTCGGCGTCGCAGCCCAGCGTAAAGGTGCCGTCCATGGCGTGGCGCTTGGGATGGAACGCGAGCGACTCGGCACGCGTGAGCTTGCACTTCACAGGACGCTGGAGCTTATAGGCGGCGAGCGCGGCCAGGTGCTGGACCGAAACGTCCTCCTTACCGCCAAAGCCGCCGCCCACGAGCATGGTCTCGACGACCACGCGCTCGGGCTCGTTGTCCCAGCCAAACATGTGGGCACACTCTTTGCGTGTGTCGTAGGCGCCCTGATCGGTCGACTGCACCTTGACGCCGTTCTTGTACGGGAAGGCAACGGCGCACTCGGGCTCCAAGAAGGCATGCTCGGTAAAGGGCGTGGTAAAGCGCTGCGTCACGGTGAACGCGCTCTCGGCCAGCGCCTTGGCGGCGTCGCCGCGCGTCACGTGACGACTCTGGCACACGTTGTCCTTGAGCTCCACCGTGTTGCCAAAGGCAAAGAAGCTGTCGTGCAGACGCGGCGCGTCGGCGGCCCTAGCCTCGGCAATGCTGCGCACGGGCTCCAGCGGCTCGTAATCGATTTTTACGAGCTTCTTGGCCTTCTCGAGCGTCGCCTCGTCCTCGGCAACCACCAGCACGATGGCATCACCCACGCAGCGGGTGATATCGCCCTGGGCGATCATGACGTCCCAGTCCTGAATAAGGTGGCCGACCTGGTTGACCGGCACGTCCTCGGCGCGCAGGATGCCCACCACACCGGGCAGGGCCTCGGCCTTGGAGGTATCGATGGAGAGCACGCGGGCGCGCGGATACTTGGAGCGCACGGCGCTGGCGTAGGTCAGACCCGGCTGATCGAGCTCGTCGATGTCGTCGGGATACTTGCCCTCGCCGAGCACCTTCTTGCGCACGTCGATACGGAAGGCGCGCTTGCCCACGCCGTAGTCGTCGCCGCGCTCCAGGCCCTCGTCAATCTGCTTTTCGCCGCGGAGCACCGCAGCGGCCAGCGAAATGCCCTCGACAATCTTCTTGTAGCCGGTGCAGCGGCAGACGTTGCCGCGGATGGCGTACTTGATCTGCTCCTCGGTGGGCTCGGGGTCCTCGGCGATGAGCGCCGCACCCGCCATGACCATGCCGGGGATGCAAAAACCGCACTGCACGGCGCCCACGGCGCCAAAGGCGTACACAAAGGCCTCGCGCACGTCCTCGGGCAGGCCCTCGACGGTCACGATGTTGCGGCCGGCGGCAAGGGCGGTGGTCAGCACGCACGCCTTGACGGCCGCACCGTCCACATGGATGGTGCAGGTACCGCACGCGCCCTCGGAGCAGCCGTCCTTGGCGGAGTGAATGTGCAGGTCGTCGCGCAGGTAGCGCAGCAGCGGTTTGTTTTGGGTCGTCGTGCGCTCGACGCCGTTGACGGTAAAAGTGAATTCCTGTGCCATGGTGATTCCCTTCTACACGCCGGCGGCGATGCCGGTGCGGTCGTGGATGGCGCCATGCGGGCAGACGACGGCGCACATGCCGCACGACAGGCAGTCCGCGCCGTCGATATGGGCGCAGTTGTCCTCGATACGGATAGCGCCGGCGGGGCACTTTTTAGCGCACATGCCGCAACCGATGCAGCTGGTGTCGCAGATCTTGCGGGCGATGGCGCCCTTATCGGTGTTGTTGCAGCGCACCAGGATGTTCTGGTAGCCGGGGACGAAAGCAATCACGCGCTGCGGGCACGCCATGCCGCACAGGCCACAGCCCGTGCACTTGGAGCGATCCACGCGGGCGATGCCATCGACCAGCGCAATGGCGCCGTGGGGGCAGGCCGTGACGCAGGCGCCACAGCCAATGCAGCCTTCGCTGCAGTGGGCGTCGCCGCCTGCGGAGGCGCAACCGCTTCCGCAGGCAACGTAGGCCACGTTATGTTGAATGGATTTGGCCATAAGAGACTCGCCTATTTCTTAAGGAGATACGAATAGCTGTCGCGCACGGCCTTGATGGTCAGGCGGACGGCCTCGGGCAGACCGGTGTTGACGGCATCGACCGAGACGGTACGGACCGTGCCGGCAACGCGGACCTTAAAGTGGTCCTCGTCCACGGCCAGGAAGCCCTCGTTCTCGGAGTTCTCCATGTCCTCCTCGCTCCAGAACAGGGTGAGCTTGTCCTTGTAGGGACGACCCTCCTGGTAGGGGCAGAACACGGCGCAGTTGCCGCACTCGTTGCACATGCCATCGACATGTACCACCTGATGCTTGGCCAGGCCCGGCACCTTAATTGCCACGTTGGCGCGGTTGGGGCACACATCGCAGCAGACCTCGCACACCGAGCCGCAGCCCAGGCAGCGGGTCTTGGTGCAGTTGCGCTTGTCGCGGCACAGCGACCCCTTACGCTCGTAGCAGGTGTCCTCGCGACCGGCCTGCTCGTTGCAGTCGGCGTACTTGTTAAAGTCCACACCGGCGATGGCACGGGCGACCTCGGCGGCATCGGCGATAGCCTCGACCACGGTGGCAGGACCGCGGCGACAGTCGCCCGCAGCCCAGACGCCCTCGACGCCGGTGGAGGTGGCGGCAAGGCGGCCGCGACGGTCGTGCTCGACGCCCGCGGCATCGTACAGGCTGGCATCGATGCCCTCGCCCACGGCGCAGATCACCGTGGTGGCGGGAAGCTCGACGGTCTCGCCCGTGGTGACGGGGCTGCGACGGCCGCTTGCATCCGGTTCGCCAAGTTCCATGACGTCGCAGGTCAGCACGGCACCGTTGAGCGCCTTGGGCGCCAGCAGCTCGCAGAACTCAACGCCGTCGACAAGAGCAAGATCGAACTCTTCCTCGTCGGCGGGCATCTGCTTCTTGGTACGGCGATACACCAGGCGCACGTTCTTCACGCCTGCCAGGCGCTTGGCCACGCGGGCGGCGTCCATGGCGGTGTTGCCGGCACCAATGACCACGACGTCCTCGCCCAGCTTAAGCTTCTCGCCCTTCTTGGCGGCCTCGAGGAACTCCAGCACGTCGAGCTCGGCACCCTCGCCCAGGCCCGCAGAGCCGGGCATCCAGGCACCGGTGGCCACGACCACGTCGGTAAAGCCCTGGGCCTTGAGCTCGTCAATGGAATCAACGCGAGCGTTGAGCTGCACCTTGGCGCCAAAGGCCAGGCAGAGCTCGGCGTCGTGGGAGATATCGTCGCTGGCGATACGGAACTCGGGAATCACGTGACGGACCACGCCGCCGAGCGAATCGCGGGCCTCAAAGATGGTAACGGGCACGCCGGCACGCGTCAGGAAGAACGCCGTCGCCAGGCCGGCCGGACCGCCACCGATAACGGCAACGTTGCGCTCGCCGTCGTTGGCGATAGCCTGGGCGCGCAGCTTGGGCAGCACGGCGGTCATGGCCTCGCGGGCGGCCTTGAGCTTGCTGGCGCGAATCTGGGCGCCCTCGGGCTCGTAGAACGCACGCTCGCAGGCACGGCCGCAGGGATGCGGGCAGATGGTGCCGGTAATGAACGGCAGGGCGTTGCGCTCGATGATAATGTTGAGCGCGTCCTCGTAGCGGCCCTCGTCAACAGCCGCCAGATAGGCGGGAATATCCTGCTGGATGGGGCAGCTCGTGCGGCACGGCGTGGTAAAGCAGTCGGAAAGCGGGCTCTTGCCGGCGACCTTGCGGTCGGGCAGCGGGCGCAGCGGCTTCTTGTAGAGCGGGTTGGTGAGCGAGTCGGTCTGGATCGCGGTCACTGCCTCGAGCGAAACGCCCTCAAACGGCTTGCCATCCAGGTCGGCAAACTCGCCGGCCATCTGGCTAAAGCGCTCGTAGCCACCGGGCTTGAGCACGTCGGTCGCCAGGGTGACGGGCCAAATGCCGGCGTCATACAGGGCACGGATGTTGTAGACCGTGGCGCCGCCGGAGTAGCTGATGCGCAGCTTGCCATCGAACTGCTCGGTAATGCGGCGGGCAGCCTCGATGGTCAGCGAGAACAGCGAACGGCCGGACATGTACATCTCGGTAGAAGGCAGCTCGTTCCTCGTCACGTCGACGGGGAACGTGTTGGTCAGCTTGACGCCAAACTCAAGACCGCGCTCGGCGCACAGGGCAATCAGGCGCTCGAACATGGGCACGGCGTCGACCCACTGCAGGTCCTCGCGGAAGTGCGTGTCATCGAAGACGATGTAGTCAAAGCCCAGATCGTTGAGGCGCTGACGGGCAAACTCATAGCCCAGCAGCGTGGGGTTGCACTTGATGTAGGTGTTGAGGCCCTTCTCGGTGATGAGGTAAGTCGCGATGCGCTCAATCTCCGCCGGCGGGCAGCCATGCAGCGTGGACTCGGTGATGGAGTTGGAGACGCGCGCCGGGATGGACTCGACAAATGCGGCATCGACATGCTCAAACTTGTCCAGGTTGGCGAGCGCCCATGTGCGGCACTCGTTCCAGACGTCGGAGCCGCTGGCGTCCTTCATGCCCTCGATGTACGCGTCGACCTTGGGGCTCTTAATGCCCTCCAGGTCATAGCCCACCGACATGTTGAAGACAAAGCCGTCCGGGCTGCCCAGACCGTACTCGCGAGCGATCAGGTGGCAGGCAAACCATGCCTTCACGTACTCGGCAAATGCCTGCGGAACCTCGAGCTCGGTCGACCACTCGCAGTTGTAGCACTCGTCCTGAGCCACGATGCAGGGCTTGTTGACGCAACGGGAAAGCTCCTCGCCGTCCATAACCTGGACGGTCTTGAGCTCAAAGAAGCGGGAACCAGCCACATAGGATGCCACGATGTTCTGGGCCAGCTGCGTATTGGGACCGGCAGCCGGGCCAAACGGAGTCTCGATGCGCTCGTCAAAAATGGGAAGCGCACCCTCCTGGTTGGTCGTGACCATCTTACGCACGCCAAAGATGGCGTCCTGGGTCTTGTGCTCCTCGATGATCCAGTTCATCAGCTGCGAAAACGGGATCGGCCTCATGATGTCGCTCATAGTGAGCTCCTCTCTGTAACGCCCGGCGAGACCGCGCGGCGGGCGCAAATACGGTGTAGCGCTAGCACAGCGCCGGCGACCCCGCGGAGGCCGCCTATGCGCGCGTCGGATGCGGCGAAACATCCGACGCGCGCGAATCTCCAATTGGAATTAGTACACGCGATCGTTGAGCGTGCTCCAGAGCTTCTTGGACTCGGCCATGGTCCACGCGTTGATCTTGTCCTCATCAATGCCAACGAACTCGCGATCCTTGTACAGGACGCGGCCGTTGATGATGGTAGTGCGGCAGTTTTTGCCCATCATGCCAAAGAGCATATGGCCGTCGATATTCTCCTCGCTCAGCGGCGTAAAGGGCTTGTAGTCCATGACGATGACGTCGGCGGCGGCGCCGGCCTCGAGCACACCGAGCTTGCGATCGAAGTACTTGCTCGCCATCTTGGCGTTGTTCTCGAACAGCATCGTCATGGCCTCGCACCAGCCCACGTTGGGCATGGCGGCGTTGTGGCGCTGAATGATCAGGAAAACCTTAAGGCTCTCGAGCATATCGTGGGTGTAGGCGTCGGTGCCCATGCACACGGGGATGCCGCGGCGGAAGAATTCGAGCACGGGGGCGCAGCCCACGGCGTTGCCCATATTGGATTCGGGGTTGTTGACGAGCCAGGTGCCAGACTCCTTGACGATATCCATCTCGGCGGGCGTCACGTGGATGCAGTGGCCGAGCATGGTGTCGGGACCCAGCAGGTTGTGCTGCAGCAGGCGCTCGACGGGACTGATGCCACCGCGGTTGAGGCGGGAGTCCCACACGTCATTCATGCCCTCGCACACATGGATGTGGAAGCCGGTCAGGCCGTTGTTGGCCTCGGCCATCTTGTCCATGGTCTCGTCCGACAGCGTAAAGGTGGCGTGACCGCCAAACATGGCGGCGATCATGTGGTTGTCGTTATCGCGACGCTCCTTGGCGGCCCACTGGGCAAATTCGGCGTTCTCGGCAATGGCCTGGTCGCATTTTTCCTGGCCGCGGCGATCGGAGACCTCGTAGCACAGGCACGAACGCATGCCCAGCTCCTGAGCTGCATCCTTAATGGTAAAGAGGCTTCCCGGGATTTCGCAGAAGCTCGCATGATGATCGAAGATCGTGGTGACGCCATCGCGGATGGAGTCAAGAATCGTGGCATAGGCGCTGGCCTTGGTGCCGTCGAGCGTCAGGTTGTCATCGATCTTCCACCACTGCTGCTCAAGATTCTCCAGGAAGTTGGTGGGGTTGCAGCCCTTAATGGCAAGGCCGCGGGCCAGACCCGAGTAGATGTGGGTGTGGCAATTGATGAGTCCGGGCATGATGAGGTTGCCCTGGGCGTCGACGTACTCGGCATCCGGGTACTTGGCCTTGAGCTCGCACTCGGGACCTACTTCGACGATCGTATCTCCGTCAATGGCGACCGCGCCGTTGGGAATGAACGGGGTCTGAGCGTTGCGGGTAAAAACGGAACCGTTAGCGACCAGAAGCATGAATGCTCCCTTCAACATCAGGGGCGGGGTTTGACACCTCTGACATGGCGGAGTGCGAAGCGCCGGCCTACACCGGAAACGGGCCCTCTCCCGTCAACGCTTCACCAAAGGGACAAACCCTTTGAAGTGCGGCTTGGCGCCGCATGACGTCGGCGGACGAGGCGATGCGCCCGCCGACGAATAGCACCGAATTGGTTACTTCTTACTCTCGGGCAAGACCAGATCCACGGCAGCGTCCTTGGCAGCATCGATGTGCTGAGCCACGACCGGCGTCTGCGGAAGGATCAGGTTAAGGACAATGGCCATAATGGCGGTGGGGGTTACGGCATTGGAGCCGATGACGGTGGATACCCAGGCGGGCATACCCTCGCCGGCAAGGCAACCGCTGGCCATCCAGATACCCAGGCCAAAGACGACGGAGGTGCCGACGATGGTGGTAGTGCGCTGCGTGAGGCCCTCGCGGGTGAACATGCGCACGCCGTTCATGGTGATGGTACCAAAGACGCCGACGGTCGCGCCGCCGATGACGGGCTGCGGGATAGCGGAAAGGACGGCAGAGAGCTGCGGGAACAGACCGGCGATGGCAAAGACGGCCGCGATGATCACAAAGACCCACTTGTTGACGACCTTGTTGGAGCAGATGATGCCCACGTTCTGGCCAAGGGCGCTGGTGGGAAGACCGCCCAGCAGGCCGCCGACCATAGAAGTGAGGCCCTGGGACACGATAGCGCCGGAGAGCTCGCGCTCGGTGGGCATACGGTCGATGGAGCCCAGGCAGGCGGCGGAGACGTCACCGATAACCTGGATGGCAACCATGGGGAACACGACGGCGAGGGTAATGCAGACCTCGGGATCAAACTCGAGCGCGTAGGGCATGAGCTTGGGAAGGGCGAAGACCTGAGCGGTGGCGACGCTGGAGAAGTCGATCATGCCGAAGGGGATGGAGACGATCATGCCAACGATCATGCCAAAGAACACGGAGCCCAGCTTGAGCGTGCCCTTGCCAAAGTTGGCGAGCGCAAAGACCACGGCGAAGGTGATAAGAGCGACGCACCAGGCCTGCGGGGTGCCCCACAGCGGCGTGCCCATGCCGCCGGCCATGTACTTGACGGCCGTGGGATACAGCGAAACGCCGATGGAGAAGATGACCGTACCGGTCACGACGGGCGGGAACAGCCACTTAATCTTGCTGTAGGCCAGACCAAAGAGGACCGCGACGGCACCGCCGACAATCTCGCCGCCCAGCAGCGCACCAAAGCTAAAGCCCGAGGCACCCATGGCCTGCAGGGCCGGCAGGAACGCGAACGAGACGCCCATGACGATGGGCAGGCCGCCGCCGATGCGGCGGAAGGGAGCGAAGGCCTGAAGGGCCGTGTCGATTGCCGAAAGAATGAGCGCAACCTGAATGATGTCGGTGCTCTGCTGGCTATTAAAGCCGTAGACGCCGGCCATGATGACAGCCGGGGTGATGATACCGGCAAACGAAGCCAGTACGTGCTGAAGGGCACACGGGATCATTTCCTTAACGGGAGGCATGCCTTCACGAGTGAACAGGGCTTCAGTGCCGTTCGTAACCGTCTCCTGGGTCATTTGACCACCAATCCTCGAAATAGTTGTTTCGCATCTAACGCTCTATTGTGACGCAGTGCGGGGTTGAGGTTGTGCCTTCGTTGCATATCGTATTAAAGATGATTCTCATTCTCAATAATAATTTTTTGTTATCAGACTATTCTTCAGCTGAGATAATGCATTTCCGCAGGTCAGGAAAGTGTCTGGTCAAAATAACATCTAACTTTTCTTTTGGTCAACCGTTTACCGCCAAATTCCTACCGTTCGTCTGTATTACGCAATGTACCTGCGGATATACGAGATGAAGAGTAGCGTGTTACCATGAGAAAAAATTGTTATGAACCTTCCGATTTCACCCAAAGGAGTTGCCCGTGAACGAGACCGTACGTCGCTTTTTGCCGATGGTCGATTTCCTGGAGCAGATACTCGGTAAGAACAGCGAGATCGTCCTGCACGATTTCTCGGATCCCGACCACGCCATCGTCGATATTCGCAACGGCATCGTGAGCGGCCGCAAGGTCGGCGGTCCCGCCACCGATCTGGCGCTCAAGATCATGCACGACCCCAAGTATCGCGACCTGCCGTTTATTACGGGCTACGAGGGGCGCGGTGCCGGTGGCAAGACGTTGGAGTCCGCGACGTTCTTTATCCGCGAAAATGACGAGATCGTCGGTATGCTCTGCGTCAACACCGACCTCTCGACCGTACGCTCCATCAACGCCATGGCGCAGCAGCTCATGGCGTGCTTCGACGCAGCGCCGACGCGCACGGAGCCCGCCCCTATCGAGGTCGAAAGCCTTTCGGAGTCCACCCAGGAGCTCATCGACCGCAGCATTGCCGAGTTGCTGAGCGCGCGCGGGCTGGATGTAGCGTCGCTTGGCCAGAGCGACCGCGTGGACGTCATTCGCCACCTCAACGGCAACGGCGTGTTTATGCTCAAGGGCGCCGTGGCCTGCGCCGCCACCGCGCTGGGCATCTCGGAGCCCAGCGTCTACCGCTACCTGCAAAAAGTTCGCAAGGAGGGCTAAACGTGATCCCTTGGGGACGAAGGGAAACGGATCATTTTTGTCGCATCGCTTGACAAAAGACCCTGCAGCTCGCACGCGCTGCAGGGTCTTTTTGCATGTCATGTTTAGTTGTGGCCAACGCCTTAGAGAGCGGCGACGACCTCGATCTCGACCAGACCGCCAGCCGGAAGAGCGGCAACCTGGAAAGCGCTGCGCGCGGGGAACGGGGCCTCGAACTTGGAGGCGTAGATCTCGTTCACGGCGGCAAAGTCGGCGATGTCGGCCAGGTAGACCGTGGTCTTGACGACATCGGCAAACGTGGCGCCGGCAGCGGTCAGCAGAGCCTCGACGTTGGCGAGGGACTGCTTGGCCTGGGCCTCGACACCCTCGGGCAGCTTGCCGGTCGCGGGATCGATGCCCAGCTGGCCGGACAGGAACACCATGTTGCCAGTCTGGATACCGGGGGAATACGGGCCGATGGCTGCGGGTGCGTTATCGGAAGACACGACGGTCTTGCTCATGTTTTTCTCCTTACAAGTAAAAGGGAACGGGAGCGCGGCGTTCACACCGGGAGGCACAGTTCGGTCTGAACACCGCGCTTGATTGGGATAGTACTCAAGGTTTCCGCGCGATGCAAGATTATTATCACGCTGCGAGAATATTTTATCGCCCAACGGTTTCCCCGGACCGCTGAACGGTTCTCATGTGGAGCAGCCAGTCCAAGCTGCTGAAGACTTTATCCCGCTTAGAGCACGGGCATCGCCTGCCGCGACGGCACCACTATACTTTTGAGTATCTGAGCATTTTGAAAGGCAGGATATGACCGCAACCGCCAGTCGAACCACCAACCGCAGACCCGAGCTTTTGGCGCCCGCCGGAGGGCCCGAGCCCTTTGCTGCCGCACTCGCCGCCGGGGCAGACGCCATCTACTGCGGCATGGGCAGCTTCAACGCACGCCGCAAGGCCACCAACTTTACCGACGAGGCCTTTGAGCAGGCCTGCCGCGCCGCGCATCTAGCCGGCTCGCGCGTCTACGTCACGGTCAACATCGTCATCAAGCAGTCCGAGATGAGCGATGCGCTGCAGCTCATCCATCGCTGCTCCACGCTGGGCGCCGACGCCTTCATCATCCAGGACTGGGGCCTGTTCTTTGAGGTCAAGCGCACCATGCCCGGCATCGAGACGCATATCTCGACCCAGGCGAACATCCACGACGACCGCGGAACCCTTTGGTGCCGCGAGCAGGGCGCCGACCGCGTGACCCTCTCGCGCGAGCTTTCCATCGACGAGATTGCCGCCATTCACGATGCCGCGCCCGATGTGGACCTTGAGGTCTTTAGCCATGGCGCCATCTGCTTTTGCTACTCTGGCCTGTGTCTGCTTTCGAGCTTTGCCATGGCGGGACGATCGGCCAACCGTGGCATGTGCGCCCAGCCCTGCCGCTTGCCCTACGAGCTGATCGACGAGAACGGTCGCTCGCTCTCCCCTGCCGGTCGCGAGCGCGCGCTGTGCCCGCGTGACACCAACACTTCACAACTTGTTCGCCGCCTGTATGACGCCGGCGCCGCGTCGCTCAAGCTCGAGGGCCGCATGAAGGCGCCCGATTACGTGTATTCCATCGTCGACGTGTATCGTCATCAGATTGATGACATGCTGGCCGGAACCACCGTTGCCAAGGACGAGAAAGACGCCCGCCAGCGCCAGCTCAAGCGCTGCTTTAACCGCGACTTTACGCACGCCTATCAGGACGGCACCTCGGGCGACGAGATGATGAGCTATGAGCGTTCCAACAACCGCGGCCAGATCGTGGGCACGGTGCTGGGCAGCCGCCCGGCCAACCGCGATGTGCGCGGCCTCAAGCCCGACGACCGCCGTCGCCGCGCCGCCATCGCCCGTATTGAGCTGTTTGAGCCCGTGGGCAAGGGCGACCTGCTGGAGCTTCGCCACGATAACGAGTTTGACCAGTTCCTGACCACCATTGCCGCCGATGATGCCGCAGCCGGTGAAGTCATCGAATGTCGCGTACCCCGCAGCATGCCCGAGGGCTGCCGCGTCCGCGTGATTCGCAGTCAGCGTGCCATCGACGCCGCCGGCGCCGCGCTCAAGCGCGATGTGCTGCGCCGCCGAGCTGTTGATGTGTCCGTCGTGGCGCGTCTGGGCGAGCCGTTTACCGTTACGCTCACCTGCTGCGACGACCCTTCGCTTACGGCCACGGCCACGGGCTTTACCGTCGAAGCCGCCAAGACCCGTGCGGTCGAGGCGTCCGATCTGGTTGAGCACGTCGGCCGCATGGGTTCCTCTCCCTTTGAGGCTGCGAGCTTTGAGGTGGCGCTCGATGAGGGCTGTGGCATGGGTTTCTCCGCCGTACATAAGGTGCGCGCCGCCGCTTGCAAGGCGCTGGAAGAGGCCATTCTGGCGCCGTACGCGGAGCGCGCGAAAACGCTCGAGCTGCCGGCGATTGTCACCAGTGATTCCCGCCCCGCGCCCGAGCACTACCGCGACGAGCCGCAGATCTGCGCCACCGTCACCTCGCTCGAGGCCGCCGAGGCAGCGCGGGCGGAGGGTGCAACGCGCATCTACATGACCACCGACGCGCTCGATGCGGCCAAGCTCTCCCCCGCCGATACGTTTGAGCAGGGCATCGTACCCGTGCTCGATGAGGTCTGCCGCGCCGTTGACCACGTCCGCGTTGACCCATGGGTTGTTGCCGGCGCCACGGTCGCTATTGGCAACATCTCTGAGCTTGCCCTGGCCGCCCAGGTTGGCGCCACGGCCGAGATTCGCTCTTGCCTGCCGGTGCACAACACGCCCTGCATGGAGGCGCTTGCCGAGCGCGGAGCCGGTGCGTTTTGGCTCTCGCCCGAGATCACGCTCGACGAGATTATCTCGCTCGGCACCGCCGCGCCCGCGGCTCTGGGCATCACCGTCTTTGGCCGCCCGCGCGTCATGACAAGCGAGCATTGCATTCTGCAGGTTGCCAACGGCTGCATCCACGATTGTGCCAACTGCCGCCTGCGTGCCCGCAAGCTCTCGCTCAAGAATATCGACGGCAAGGTCATGCCGGTGCGTACCGACATCCACGGCCGCTCACGCCTGTACGACGCCTACCCCATCGACCTCACGCCGCAAGTTCCGCAGCTGCTCGATGCCGGCGTGCGCCGTCTTATGGTCGACGGAACCTTGCTCGAGGCCGATGAGATTGGCCGTGCCGTCGCTCGCGTCCGTCGCGCTGTCGAGGCGGCTCAAGCCGGCCGCAAGCCGGCCGCCCGCCTGCGCGGCGCCACCTCGGGCTGCATGTTTGTGGGAATCAGCTAACCGAAAGGCTTACACGTGAACGAAGAACCTCAAGTCCTCTACTGCGACGCCTGGCTCATGGCCATCGACAAGCCTGCCGGCATGATCGTCCACGGCGACGGCACCGGCGAGCGCACGCTCACCGACTACGCCAGCGACCTGCTGCTGGCGATGGGCGACGGCTTTGCCGCGACCGACATGCAGCCGCTCAACCGCCTGGACCGCGACACCACCGGCGTGGTGTTGTTCTCGCTCGACAAGCAGACGCAGCCCGCCTTTGACCAGATGGTCATCGACCACGCTTTCGAAAAGCACTACCTGGCGCTCGCCGAGGGCAAGATCGACTGGAACGAAAAGCTCATCGACAAGCCCATCGCCCGCGACCGTCACGACAGCCGAAAGATGCGCGTCGGCGCCAGCGGCAAGCCGTCTCAAACGCGCGTGAAGGTGCTCAAGCGTCTTAAGAGCCGTCGTGGCCTGCCCACGCGCTCGTATATCGATGTCGAGCTGCTCACCGGCCGCAAGCACCAAATCCGTGTGCATCTGGCGAGCGAGCATCATCCCTTGGTTGGCGACGACCTGTACGGAACGCCGCGCCCCTGCGGCCTGATGCTCCACGCCCACAGCGTGTCCTTCACGCATCCCGTAACCGGCGAGCACATTCACATCGAAGCCCCCTGCCCCTGGGAGCCCTAAAACCTGCCGAAAAGGGACAGGTTTATTTTGGCAGGTTTTATCTGGGCAAACGTCAAAACCACCACAAAGGTTCCTGCCCCTTCGCGGTGGTTTTGGCCCTTAGCCGGTCCCCTGTTGCTAGACCGTGACGACGTTGTCCATTGCCCGGTACTTGGCAGGGACATCGCCTGCGGTAACAATCGTTGCGTCACGGAAGTCCGCGAACTTGACGGGCGCCACCATGCCAAATTTGCTGGCGTCCGAGATTACGAAGCGCTTGGCCGTATGGCGCATCGAGATACGCTTGACCTGTGCCTCCTCGATATCGGGCGTCGTAAAGCCCTGCTCGGCGGCAATGCCGTTGGAACCCCAAAAGCCGCAGTTGAAGTTGTAGCGTTCTAGAGTTGCCAAGGCATCGGGGCCAACGAGCGCCTCGGTCTCGGGTTTGAGCTCGCCGCCCAACACCACGGTACGCATGCCGCGCAAAGCGAGATGCTGAGCATGGAGCACGGAATCAGTCACATAGGTTACCCCTTCGAGATGCGGAAGATGCTCGATGAGCCTGAGCGTCGTCGAACCCGAGTCGATGTATACAAAGCTCTCGGGCTCCACGAGCGCCGCCGCACGGGCGCAGATACGCTCCTTGTCGTCGTTATGGAGATCACTGCGCTCACTGATCGTTAAGTCTCGCGTCGCGTGCGCGCGCTCAAGGCTCGTCGCGCCTCCATGCACCTTGGCGATACGGTGTGCGCGGTCGAGCGTCTGCAGGTCGCGTCGAATGGTAGAAGCCGTCACACCCAGGGCATCGGCAAGCTCTGGCACCGTTACTGAGCCAGCCTGCTGCACCATCGAGACGATTGCATTGAGCCTATCTTCCGCGAGCATCGCTTACTCCTCCTCGGGGTAGACGACTCCCCAATCGGCACGGAGCTTGGTCATCAGCTCCATAACATCAGAAGCATAGTCCAGAAGCTCACGCTTGGAATCATCGCCGGCGACGGCCTTCTCGAGGTCAGCCATCTCGTAGCATAGTGCGTAAGCCTCGGTGCCCGCGACGACCTCCTCGCGATGACCGTCCGCAGTCCACACGATGGTCGCATGGTCGGCGCGCGGATACTCGTTGACCTCGATATAGCACTTATCGAAGCTGATGACCGAGCGCTTGGGCTGCTTGGAGTGGAGCGTAAGGCTCACGACGCCCAGCTGCTGCTCGGCGTTACGGCAGACAATGCCGCCCGCAACATCGACACCAGTCTCGCAGGTGTTGCCGAGCGAAACAACTTCGGTTGGCTGGCTGGCCATAAACAGGCGCATGACAGAAAGGGCATAGACGCCGATGTCGAGCATGGCGCCGCCGGCGAGGTTGCGGTTGTAGAAGCGATTGGTCAAGTCGCCGTACTCCTTATAGCTGCCAAAGTTGAGCTGGGCGAGATTCATACGGCCAAAGTCGCCTACATCCATGCGACGGCGCAGCTCCTGATACAGCGGCATGTGAAGCACTGTGGTGGCGTCCATAAGGACCACGTTGTGATCGTCGGCGATGGCGCGGGCCTCGTCGAGCTCGGCGGAGTTGAGGGTAATGGCCTTCTCGCAGAGCACGTGCTTGCCGGCGGCCAGCGCGGCACGCAGATAGGTAATATGCGTGTTGTGCGGCGTGGTGATATAGACGGCGTCGATGTCCGGATCGGCGTAGAGGTCCTCGACCGTTTCATAGACCTTCTCGATGCCATACTGCTCAGCAAAAGCTTGAGCCTTGGACAGCGTGCGGTTGGCGACACCCGCAAGCTTGCGGCCGGCAAGAGCGAGAGATTGGGCCATCTGGTTGGCAATAACGCCGCAACCGATCACAGCCCAACGGAGCTCGGGAGCCGTAAAGATGTCCTCGGGGAACGGCTTGTCCTGGACCGAAGCGAATGCTGCTTTGGCGGCTACCGCGGCGTCGAGTGGAACCTGCTTGGGATCTACCATATGTGCCTCCTGGGTCATGGAGCGTCTAACATTTCTGCCGTCTCTATATTCGCACAAATTAGCGCGTATGTGCGTACTTTTGCGTATATAACCGCCAAATGGTCAAAATACAGCCGCAGACGACGCTTATACACGCATAGCCACGCAATCCTACGCACACAAATACGCACAAATGCGCACTAATCATTACTCAGAGACGGGGAATTCTGCTTAGAACTCGAAAGACAGGATGATCCGCTTCGCCTCGTCGCTCATGGCGCGCTGCAGCTCTAAGGACCGTCCCAAACTGCCGACAGAAAAGGAACGTCCCAAACTGCAGACAGAAAAAGAACGTCCCCAGGCGCCGGCATTTCAAGAGCACTCATTTAAGTCTGTCCCCAATGAGTGCAATCACTCATGTAAGTCTGTCCCCAATGAGTGGGAGCAATCAGAGACTCTTTGCGAGGGAGGCCGGACGTGGCCTTCCTCGTTTTTATTCATGGACTTTAGTCCGTGCCGCGCGGCACGCGCGGCATAGAAAGCCACCCGCTCAGCGGGTGGAGGCCAATTTCCGCTACGCGACAAAAACCTTCCCCCTAGCATGAGGATTGTTCAGGTCATCATACTAGGGGGAGGTGATTGCTGTGGCCCAGAAAGCCAACAGCCTCGCGTACACGAAATGGCTGTGCAAGCACCGCATCGCACCGAGGTCAAGCTCATCGCCGCCATCGTCGAGAAGCACCCCAAGGTGCGCTTTGCCGCGAGCCGTACCTCGGCCCACGCCGACCTCTACGACCGCATGGAGCAGGCCCTGTGCGAGCGCGTGGCCAACGCGGTGGAGGTCGTCCGCTCCGACATCAGCCCCGCGCTTCTTGTCCACACCGGTCCAAACCTCGTGGGTGTGGCGGTCCAGGGACTCTAGCGGAGGCGGGGCGTCCTGCCCCAAAAACAAATGCAAAAGACGAGCACTTCTTGCCGCTCAATTGGCAAGAAGCGCTCGTCTTTTCTTAACGCGTTGTATGGCGGAGAGAGCGCAAGTTACGCGAGCGCCCTTCTTGCCAGCTCGGCCGCGCCGAGGATTCCTTGGTCGCCGCCGCAGCCCGGGGCGCAGATGTAGCTCTCCATGTCCTTAAGCTCGGCGGTCTGGATGTAGCCACCCAGATATTCGAGGGTCTTCTTGCGGACGATGCCGTAGAGCTGCTCCTGGTGCATCACGCCGCCGCCGAGGACGATGCGGCGAGGCGAGTACATGAGCACGAGGTTCGCACACATCTGCCCCAGATAATCCCCCTCGAGCGCCCACACCTCATCGTTGTCCGCGAGCTCGGCCGCGGGCTTTCCCCAGCGCGCGGCGATGGCGGGGCCGGAGGCGAGCCCCTCGAGACAGCTCGCGTGGCTCGGGCAGACGCAGCGTCCCTCCTCGGTGGGACGGGTCCTTACCAGCATGTGACCGGCCTCGGGGTGCAGCATGCCGTGAAGGAGTCTGCCCGCGCACATGACGCCCGCGCCCACGCCGGTGCCGATGGTCACGTAGACGGCGTCCTCGAGCCCCTTGCAGCAGCCGAAGACCACTTCGCCGAGGCAGGCAACGTTAACGTCCGTGTCGTAGGCCACCGGAATCCCGAGGGCGCCGGCGAACGCGGCGCGAAGACCATGGCCTCGCCACGCGAGCTTGGGCGTCTGGAGGATGGAGCCGTAGCGCTCGTCGTTGGGGTTGACGCAGGTCGGGCCGAAGGCGCCGATGCCCAACGCGTCCACATCGCGGGCGGTGAACCACTCGATCATCTGCGGGACGGTCTCGGCGGGCGTAAGCGTCGGGGTCTCCATACGGTCGAGGACCTCGCCGTCGCCGGACACCACGGCACAGACCATCTTGGTCCCGCCGGCTTCGAGGGCGCCGAGCCTCATTTGCTTTTCGCTCATGTGATCCTCCTTACAAAGGGACGCCCGCAGTCATGGTCAACCGCGGGCGCCCATAACGTTGGCTTGTTTCGAGGCGACCCTACCTGGGCACGCGGTCCTGCCTTGCGGCAAACGGGGCGAGCACGGCGTGCGGCTCGCTTTGGTACCAGTAGGCGACGGTGGAGATGTCGTCCTCGCGCTCGTAGAGCTTGATGTCGTCGTTGCCGAGGTCCTGGAACGTCACGCGCAGGTCCTCCTTGAACGAGATCGGGTCGGGAAGGTGCCACCTGTAGAGGCCGTGCCTGGGCAGCGCGTCGTCGTTAGTCGCGAGCATCGGATTCGGGTTCGGCTTGCCCGCGCTGAAGCGGTCGCGCGTGGCGTCGCGCGTCGAGCGGTACGGGTAGCCGGCGAACAGCGTGTTGAAGCACTGCGCCTCGGGCAGCGCGTGGGGCGGCCTGTCGAGGAAGGCCCAGGCACCGCCGAAGTAGTCCTCGGCTCCCGTCGAGGTGACCGTGGGGAACTCCTCGTCGCCGTCGAGGAAGAACTTCATCTCGCCCTCGCCCCACCAATAGCGCTCCAGGGCGCACAGGGCCATGTAGGTGCCGACGTAGTAGCCCTTGCCGCGCACGCCGTCGAGCACGGTGTAGTCGACGCCCCTGCGGGTGCTGCGCTCGCGGTTAAAGCGGGCGTGGAAGTACATGGCGTCGTCCGGCACGTCGGTGAGCGCGTAGTTGAACGTGTAGAAGATGTACTTAATGAACCCGGGGTGCTCGCTCGTAAGCGTGACCTTGGCGTGCTTCCTGAAGGGCATCTCGAAGTAGCAGTTCATGCCGCCCGTCGGGTTCACGCAGATGGGCATCGAGTTGACGATGGCGCGCTCACCGAAGCCGTTGCAGAAGAAGTCGCCGACAGGGCACTCGACCGAGGGGGTCTCCTCGTCGTCCCAGTAGAAGCGCAGCACGAGGTCACGCATGACGAAGCTGCCGGCGGCGGTCTTGTCGGGGACGGTCATCCAGATGTGGCGGATGATGCCGGGGCCCTCGATGTCCGCGAGCGTGATGGTCTCGCCGGACTCAAGGGGCACGCAGCACGAGCCCTTGCGGCCGACGCCGAGGTGGCTGGCCGACATGGCGGCGCGGCCCTTCTCGCCCGTGATGTTCTCGGGGGTGATGGCGCGGCTTTCCTCACCGCCGTGCATCCACACGTCCTTAAGGAACTCTCTCATCGTCGACCTCCTCTATTCGTCGTCGTCGCACTCGGCGGAACTGGCACCGTTCACGTAGATGATCTGCTGGCGCGCCTCGTTGACGAGGGCGTCGAAGTCGAGTTTCTCGTCGGGGCGCGCGAGCGCGACCGTCATGGCGAGCGGGAGGTTGACACCCGCGATCACGTGGATCCGGTCGGAGGCGAAGCGGGAAAAGCGCTGGTTCACGCTGCCGCCGTACGCGTCGGTGAGGACGACGACCTCGTCAGTGCCCGAAAGAGCCGCCTCGACCGCCGCGTCGAGCCCCTCGCCGTTGTCGTTCACGTAGGCGCACACGGCGTTGACGGCGTCGCCCTTACCCGTAAGGAACTCGAGGGTGTCCTTGAAGCCCTGGGCGAGAAGGGAATGGCTCGCCACAACTATCTTTCTCATTGATTCACCAATCTCTTGGGTCGAAGCTAGGCGAGGATGCCGGCGGCGGAGGCGACCATCGCGAGGACGATCACCACGAGGATGAGGGCCGTCATGCTCGCGTTCTTCTTGGTAAGAAGGTAATACGCGCTTCCCGTGATGGCGGCGGGGATCATGGCAGGCAGGATCTTGTCGAGCAGCGGCTGAATCTCCATCGCGACGTCACCGAAGCTGAAGCTAATCGGGCAGGTGACGCCGATGACCGAGGCGATGAGGCAGCCGACCACGGTGAGGCCGAGCACGGAGGCGGCGGCAGTGAGGTTGGGAAGCTTCTCGCTGAAGTCGGTGACGAGCTTCACGCCCTGCTTGTAGCCGAACTCGAGGGCGTGCATGCGGACCCAGAAGATGGCCAGGATGAGCGCGAACCAGATGCCGGCTCCCACGGGGTTGCCCTCGATGGCCATGTAGGCGGCGATGGAGCCCATGATGGTCGGGATCATGGTCATGAGCAGGGAGTCGCCGACGCCGGCGAGCGGTCCCATGGTGCCGATCTTCAGGTCTTGGACGGCGTCCGCCGCCGCTAGGCCGTCGCGCTCCTCCATGGCCACGCAGGCGCCAAGGATGATGGCGGCGAGCCAAGGCTGGGTGTTGTAGTAGCGGAAGTGGTTGTTGAGCGCTTGCTTATAGTCCTCGTCGTTCGTGTAGATCTTCCTCAGGACCGGCGAGAGGGCGTAGGCGACTGAGGCGCCCTGCTGGGTCTGGTAGTTGAAGGTGCACACGCTCATGAGCCAGCGCCAGTTCGCGTTGCGCAGGTCCTTCTTGGTGACCTTGTAGCCGGAGGGCTTGCCCTCAGCGACGGCGGTGATGTTCTCGTTTTCCATGGTTACTCATCCTCTCCGATGAAGGCGTCTGCGGAAGCGTGGGCGGCGAGCTCGGTGTCCCTCTCGGCACGCTGGTAGAACGCAATCGCGAGGGCAACGCCGACGATGGCGGCGCCGATGATGGGCACGTTCAGGAAGGCCGAGAGGAAGAAGCCGGCGAGCAGGTACTGGAAGTACTTGGCGGTTGGCATGTAGCGGAGCAGCATGGCGATACCGACGGCCGGGAGCATCTTGCCGGCGAGGGTGAGGCCGGAGAGGAACCACTGGGGCATGACCTCGAGGAGCCAGTTGACGGCGGGCTGGCCGAGCGTCACGGAGACAAAGACGGGCAGGGCGGCGCACAGGCCGAAGAGCGCGGGGCAGACCCACAGGATGGCGTTCATCTGATTGAACTTACCCTCGTTGCAGAACTTCTGGGACTTCTCGACGACAAAGCCGTTGAGGATCTTGGCGACGACGTCGAGCTGGATGCCGAGCATGCCGACCGGCAGGCCGATGGCGAGGCCCGTGTCGGAGCCCAGGGTCACGCCGTAGGCGGTGGCGATGATGGCCATCGTGCCGTAGTCGGGAATGGAGGAGCCGCCGAAGCCCGCGACGCCGAGCTGCATGAGCTGAATGGTGCCGCCGATGACAAGGCCGGTCTTCCAGTCGCCCATGACGACTCCGGTGATGAGGCCCCAGAAAACGGCGTAATTGACGAAGATCATCGGGATGCCGTAGTAGTCCACGTGCTTGATGAAGGCCAGCAGGGTCAAAAGGACGACCTGCAGGATAGTGAAGTTGACCATATTTCCCCCTTAGATGAGGTCTGCGACGGAGACGGGCTTGTCGGCGGGCACGAACTGGGCCGTCACCTTGACGCCACGGGCGATGAGCGCCTTGTAGCTCTGGACGTTCTCGGCGGAGGCGTAGGCGCGCTGGGTGAGCTGGATGCCGTCCTCCTTGACGAGCGAGCCGCCGACGACCAGCGACGGGAGCTCGACGCCCGACTCGACCAGGCGAAGCATCGTCTCGGGCTCCTTGGCGATGACGAAGACCTTCTCGCGGTCGTACTTGCCCGCGGCGAAGTTCTTGAGCGCGGTCTGCTCGGAGATGATCGAAACGGCCATGCCCGCGGGGCGCGCCATCCTCATGGTGGACTTCAGGACCTCGTCGCCGGCGACCTTGTCGTCGATGACCATGACTCGGGTCGCGCCCGACACCGGGGCCCACTGCGTCACGATGATGCCGTGAAGCAGGCGATTGTCGATTCGTGCCATAACAACACTCATGTTTGCTCCTATCAAATGAAGTTTTGCGTTCGGTACTGCCTCGGCGCTATCCGGATTCGCGCCGGGCAAGGGGTTATCGGATTATTGAGGACGCGCGGTCAGCTTGCGGCGGCGCGGGGAAGGTCACTCGTCGAGCAGGAGGTCCGAGGAGCCGAGGCGCTCTTCTCGCGCCGGGGCGGCGCTCACGCTTATGTAGTCGAAGACATATGCGATCTCGCTTACGGGAACCTCTACGCGATAACGCGTCGAGATGCTCGAGAAGCTCTGCCTGAAGGACTCGATGAAATCGGCGCGTTCCTCCTCGAAGCGGTCCTGGCCAACGTAGGTCTCAATGGGGTTTCTGGTAACAAGGCGCTCGACGAGACAGCAGAGGTGAACGTAGAGCCCAATGATGGCGTTGCTGCCGATCTTCTCGCCTGTCCTGCGCTGAAGCTCGTGCACGGCGCTCTCGATCTCATGGAATAGCCGCTCCGGGTCGAGGATGGTGATGGAGCGGATGACGTTCTGCAGCGTCATGTTCGAGAGCAGCTTCTCGTGGAAAGAAGAGAGCTCGGAAGCGTCAAGCCACCTGCCGAACACGGCATCAACCTTAGAGGCGGACGCCGTCGACATGATGTCCTCGAGGGCGACGAAGGGGACGGAGGCGACCCCGGGGTCTCCCGTGCCGATGACGGCGCAGACGCGGTGCTCGGAGAAAACGGCGTCGTTCGACCCGTTCGCGACGAGCTGCTTGAAGGGCCTCGTGAGCAGGCGCGCGCCTATGGTGCGCGGGAGGCTCTGCGAGACGAGCTGGCGTATCCTCTCCGCGGCGTCGACCCCGGACTCGGAGCAGAAGACGATGGCGTCCTCACGGTTGACGCGCTCGATCACCTTGCAGTGCGTCACGCACGCGGCGGTCGCATCGCCAAGAACCTCGGCGATGGACTTGCCGCCGAGCAGCCCGACCCCGATCTCGAGCGCAAGACCGGTAGAGACGTTGTTCACCACGCCGATAGTGGAGTCGGTAACGTTCTCGAGGGCCTTATAGGCCTCCTCCAAGGAGCCCATGTCGACGAGGAACACGACCCCGGTGCAGTAGGAATGGCGGTCGACGAGGCGCTGGAGCGGACCGACGATGTCCTTCAGCTGCTGGTCGTAGGGCATGTCGACAGCCTCGTACACATGCATGCCGAGCATACGGTTCGCCGCGTCGGCGATGCTCGTCGCCGTTGAGTAGCCGTGGGACAAGATGACGCAGAGCGTCCGAAGGGCCTTCGCATCGCGAGACTCCGATGCGACGCACAGCGTCAGAAGCGTCTTCGTGAAGTGATCGAGCGAGATTCCCAGCGCCCCTTCCACGTCTGCGGCGACCTGATCGGAGACACTCGAGGCAAACGGCAATTCGGAGGTCACGGCACCGAGGAGATGGGAGATTTGCTCCGCACAGGCAGACTTTCGCTTAGCCAGGCCGATACCCGGCCACAACTGCAGGCAAATCTCCTGGGCCAGTAGAAAAGCGACCTTCCTCGAAAGCTCGATGCCATAAGAAGAGCCTGCGTCGGCAAGGACCGCGCCCACGACGCGCTCGAAGGCGCGCGACCTCGAGGAGGCGACGCCGTGGTCGAAGATCAAGTGATCCTCAACGCCGCGCACAGCGGAGACAGCTTGCGAGACAAGCTCGGAGACAGAGAGCTCCCCGGCGCAGAATCGCTCATCGAGGGAGCACAGGGCATCGAGCGCCTGCTCGACCGGCCCTGTGCTCTCGGCGGCATCCAGAGACGCGTCGATCAGAACGCCATCGTCGGGCTGTTGATCGATCTGCGCGGAGGAGAGGAGCCCGCTGGGAAGAAGATACGGGCGAACGACGACGTAGTCGCCCTCGCGATTGAGGAACGCTTTGGCGCAGCAGTTCGTCACGCAGGCGCGCAAGCCGGCGATGTTATCGGAAAAGTCCGCGTTCACGAGGCAACGGTATGCGCCGCGGCTGATCTTCACATCAGAACCGATTCGGCACCCCTCGCTGCGCAGGAAGCTCAAGATGAGATCCTCGCGCTCCTCGGGGGTCCGCTCCTTGAGTGAGGGGACGCGGGCACAGATGGGCATTTTGCTGTAGGCCGAGGAAACCTTCAGGTCATCGGCGGAAAGCGTCGTCGAAAGAACGAGACGAGCGCGCGGCGCATCCTGGGAGGCATCGAGCCCGAGGGCCGTCGCAAGACAGTGCTCCATCGCAGAGGGAGAGAGTGCCTCGATGCCGTTGACAAAGACCACACCCCCGCGCGATTTCGCGATCGACTCGTCAAGAAGCCCGTTGAACGAGGCGGCGTCCGGGACCCCGGCGCAGTCGATGCGCACATAGGAGGAGTCGCGGGGCAGCAAGCCCTGGTTCTTGCCATACTCGTACACAAGGCGAGAAAGGAAAGACTTACCGACACCCACGCCGCCGCTCAAGAGGATGGGCAGGCCAAACGGAGGGTACTGAACCGCAGCTTTGCACTGCTCGACAACGGAGCTGAGGCTCATGTCGAAGCCCACGGCACGCGCGAAGTCGCGGTGATCGGCGATTCCCGTCGCCTGGATGAGGTCGGCGAGCGAGGCGTACTCGCTTGCAGAGAGCTTTACCTGAAAATGCTTCTGGAACGCGCGGCGATGAAAATAACGGACGGGCCTGCCCGCCACCTTAACCACAAGACCGGCGCGAACAAGGTCGTTGAGGTACTGGCTCGCCAGGCTCCTGGAGATGATGAGCGTCTCGGCGATGTCGGTGGTGGACAGACGGGCAAGGTCGTCGAGCGAGACGGCAGAGGTGAGGGCCTCGAGATGCTCGAGAATCCTGTCCCTCATGTCGACGGGCTTCTTTGCCAAGCTGTCCTGCGCGGTCTTGTCCATGACTTCTTACCTCCTCGTACAAGGAGTATAAGGGGAGAACAGAGAACGGAAGGGGGCGCGTGGGGGAATCAACAGCCCCGAGGAAAAGTCCACCACTTGAGGGGCAGAAAACAACGGCCATTGAACATTCAGGGCCGACGCTCAACACTTCGGCTCGACACTTCGCTTTGGAAAGGGCCCTGCGCGCCGGGGCCCCAACATAAAGAAGGGCCCCGGCGCGTAGGGCCTATAGCTTAACCATGCGCGCGACGATGCGGGCGCAATCGCAGGCGGCCTTCTTCTCGAAGGTGTTGTAGTCGACGACCTGGCCCTCGGCGCAGTGCTTGTCGCTGATGGCGCGCGCGACGACGAGGGGGCACGCCGTTGAGATAGGCGGCCTGCGCGATGGTGCAGCCCTCCATCTCGCAGCACAGGTCGCCGAAGGTCGCGAGGATGCGCTCCTTCTGTTCCGTGGGCGAGACGAACTGGTCGCCGGAGACGACGCGGCCCTCGAGGACCTTAATGTCGGGGGCGACGGCGGCCGCGGCGGCGCACGCCGCCAGCAAGGGCCGGAACGGATCGCGCAAGATCGAGGCGTCGCCCGGGAGGTCGGACGTTACCGTCAGCCGGCGCCGCGTCTGCTGCATCATGAGGGAGAACGGCCTGGCCGGCGCATACGGCAGGAAGGGGTTCAAGGTGCACCCCGGGGCGGTCAACGAGGCCGACGTGTCGAACGTCGTCGCGCGCGGCTTCGTCGGCAGGGCGCCATGCACCCATATATGCAGCGACTTGGCCTGCGTACGCGTCGGGGCGTCGTGGAACTACGTCTGCCTGCTCGTCGACCTCTGCAACGGGGAGATCGTCGGCCACTCCGAAGGACCGAGGAGGGACGCGCGAGCTCCGAGCCAAGCTCTTGGATTACGTGCACTGGTACAACAACTTCAGGATCCACTCGACGCTGGGCTACATGTCGCCGGTCGAGTTCGGGGAGGCGGGGCCGTCCCTCCCGGAATCGTCCAAATAAGTGTTGCCAATCCAGCCATCATCTCCGCGAAGGCGGACGTCAGGAAAAGCTCGGCTTGAGCTCGGTCGGACGCGGTCTGTGGGGCATCAATCAGGCTCAGGGGGCCTCCTTGTCTACTTCGGTCGCAAGCTGAATGATAGGGACGGCCCCTTCTCTCTTTCCCTTTCGCTTTCGACGCGTCACCCTCTCGGCGGGCTTAAGGCCCGCGCTCGCGGGTGCAGGGGCTACGCCCAAACCCCAAAAAAGTAACGCCGTACTCGAAGCGTTTCCGGACGTCAGCGTAATCTCAAATCCCGTTCGTCAACTCATGGGCAAGCCACCTGAGACTACTCATTTCTCCTACTGGCAATGAAGACCTGCGGCCTGCAGTTTTGCAAACTGCTTGAAAGCCACCTGCGTTGATTCACTTCCTATTGCAGCTGCGGCTTGCACTCGAAAAGGCATTTGCGTTTCAAAACGGGCGTTTTCGGCGCTATCGAGCCTCCAAAGGCATCCCGCCGCGCCCTTTGGGACAAAAACAAAAACTCAAAGCCCTGAGTTCGTAAATAGTTTTTGGAGTTGTCCCGACTTTTGTCCCCGAAGCCGACGAAACGCGACAGGGTGTCACCTGGCGGCACTCGATTCGAGTCGGCACCGAAAACTGGATGCAACCGGAATGACGGGACGGCAAAACCCAAGCCATCGAGCGGGGATACAAAAAGGCCCGGGTGCCGTGGGGCATCCGGGCCTTTGCTAGCAACTTGATGTTGCGGGCAGCTTAGAACTTGTGGCCGCACTTCTTGCAGACGCGCAGCTTGTTCTTGCCGTCCTTCTCGTGACCGACGCGGGTAACCTTACCGCACTCGGGGCAAACGAGATTGACGTTGGAGGCATCGATGGGAGCCTCCTGCGAAACGATGCCGCCCTGCTGGTTGGCAGCGTTGGGCTTGACGGCCTTCTTGACGACCGAAACGCCCTCGACAACGACCTTGTTCTCGGCGGGAAGAGCACGCAGGATAACGCCCTGCTTGCCGCGATCCTTACCAGAGAGAACCTGGACCTTATCGCCCTTCTTGATATACATATATCTCCCCTAACTACAGGGTCTCGGGAGCGAGCGAGACGATCTTCATGTACTTCTTGTCACGAAGCTCGCGAGCGACAGGCCCGAAGATACGGGTGCCGACGGGCGAACCATCGTTGTTGATGACAACGCAGGCGTTCTCATCAAAGCGAATGTAGGAGCCATCCTTGCGGCGGATCTCCTTAACGGTGCGAACGACGACGCAACGGACAACGTCCTTCTTCTTGACGTTGGCGCCAGGGGTAGCCTCCTGGACAGCACCGATGAACACATCGCCGATGCCTGCATAACGACGCTTGGAACCGCCAAGCACCTTGATGCAGCGAATCTTGCGAGCGCCGGAGTTGTCGGCGACGTTCAGCATGGTTTGCATCTGAATCATGGTAGATGTTCCTCCGAACTAAGAACCGAAGAGAGGTGCGCAGCCTTTAGACGGCCTGTGGTATGCAAGCCAGGCATACGCACATCTTCGGAAACGTACAAGTCGTAAGAGCGACTGCTTATTTAGCGCGCTCGACGACCTCGATGAGGCGCCAACGCTTCATCTTGGACATAGGACGGGTCTCCATAACGCGGACGGTGTCGCCCACGCCAGCCGTGCACTCCTCGTCGTGAGCGTGCAGCTTCTTGGAGCTGGTCATCATCTTGCCGTACTTGGGGTGACGCTTGCGCTCGGTGATGGTGACAACAATGGTCTTGGCACCGGAGACGGAGGTAACGACACCCGTACGGACCTTACGCGAGTTACGCGAATCAGTCATGTTCTCTCCTTAGGTCCTACTCGGCGACAGCGGACTTCTCCGCTGCGATCTCGCGGGCGCGCTGCTCCGTGAGGACGCGAGCGATGTCCTTCTTCACGGTGTTGACGCGAGCGGTGTTGTCCAGCTGGCTGGTGGCCATCTGGAAACGAAGGTTAAAGAGCTCGGCGCGCATTTCCTTCAGCTTCTCAACGAGCTGAGCGTCCGAGAGCTCACGAATCTCTGCGGGCTTCATTAGTTCTCCTCCTTGGCGGCGGCGGCGTCCTCAGCAGCCCACTTGGCCTCGAGAGCGGCCTCCTCAGCCATCTCCTTCTCGATGCGCTGCTCAGCGTTCTTAGCAGCAACAATCTTGGTCTTGATGGGAAGCTTGTGCTGTGCAAGACGCAGAGCCTCGCGAGCGACCTCCTCGGGCACGCCCTTGACCTCGAACATGATGCGGCCGGGCTTGACGACGGCCACCCACTCCTCGGGGTTACCCTTACCAGAACCCATGCGAGTCTCGGCAGGCTTCTTGGTGATGGGCTTATCGGGGAAGATCGTGATGTAGACACGACCGCCACGCTTCATGTAGCGGGTCATAGCAATACGAGCGGCCTCGATCTGACGGTTGGTGATCCAATGGGCCTCGAGAGCCTGGATACCAAACTCGCCGAAATGCAGCTCGGTATTACCCTTGGCCTGGCCCTTCATGGAGCCACGCTGCACCTTGCGGTGAAGAATACGCTTAGGGGCAAGCACTACTGACCCCTCCTCTCGGAGTTACGACGACGAGGACGGGAAGAGCCCTCGAGTGCAGGGTTGGGAACAGGCTGGCCCGGGAGCTTCTCGCCCAGGTAGATCCAGACCTTCACGCCGCAAGCGCCCATGGTGGTGCTGGCGACAGCCGTGCCGTAGTCGATCTTGGCACGGAGGGTGTGCAGAGGCACGCGACCCTCGCGGTACCACTCACGACGGCCCATCTCGGCACCGCCAAGACGACCGGAGCACTGGATACGGATGCCCTTAGCGCCGGCCTTGCGGGCGGACTGGACAGCCTTGCGCATAGCGCGACGGAAGGCAACGCGGCCCTCGAGCTGCTCGGCGATAGACTGAGCAACGAGGTTGGCGTCGAGCTCGGGGCGCTTGATCTCGACAACGTCGACGGAGAGCTGGCCCTTAGAAACGCCAGCGACCTTCTCGAGCTCGGTGCGGAGGGTATCGATCTCGGCACCCTTCTTACCGATGACAACGCCGGGGCGAGCGGTGAGGATGATGACCTTCACCTTGTCGCCAGCGCGCTCGATCTCGACGCGGGAGACAGCTGCGCGGGAAAGACGCTTCTCGAGGTACTTGCGGATCTCGAGATCGTTACCGAGGGTCTTAGCGTAATCCTTCTCTGCGAACCAGCGGGAGCGCCAGTTCTCGGTGATGCCAAGACGGAAGCCGGTGGGGTAGACTTTCTGACCCATACAGCTTTACGCCTCCTTTCGAGGAGCAACGACGACGGTGATGTGGGAAGTACGCTTCAGAATGCGAGAAGCGGAACCCTTGGCGCGGGGACGGATGCGCTTAAGCGTCGGACCCTCGTCAACATAGGCAGCGGCGACAACCAGGTTGTCGGCACGCAGACCGTTGTTGTTCTCGGCGTTCGCAACGGCGGAACGGAGAACCTTCTCGACATCCACGGCGACGGCGCGGTCGCAGAAGTGGAGGA
Source organism: Collinsella sp. AF39-11AT (assembly GCF_003474585.1). NCBI lineage: Bacteria > Bacillati > Actinomycetota > Coriobacteriia > Coriobacteriales > Coriobacteriaceae > Collinsella > Collinsella sp. AF39-11AT. The sequence goes on from NZ_QROG01000001.1 coordinate 68,225, forward strand.
TGTCGAAGGCCTGAGCGACAGGCTTGCGGCGGATCAGATCGACCACCAGGCGGGCCTTGCTGGGGGAAACACGCACGTACTTAGCGACGGCGCGAACCTCGGTGGCCTCAGTTTCAATAGACTTAGTTGCCATTTACGGTTAACCCCCTATTTGGCCTTGTGGCCACGGAACGTACGAGTCGGCGCGAACTCGCCGAGCTTGTGACCAACCATGGACTCGGTAACATACACGGGCACATGCTTGCGGCCGTCGTGGACGGCGATGGTGTGACCAACCATCTCGGGGAAGATGGTGGACGCGCGGGACCAGGTCTTCACGACGTCCTTCTTGCCAGCCTCGTTCATCGCGGTGATACGCGAGAGAAGGCGAGTCTCCACGAACGGGCCCTTTTTGAGACTTCTGCTCATAAGTGCTTTCTCCTAAAACTCGGTATCCGAAATTACTTCTTACGGCGACGAATGATGTGCTGGTTCGAGACCTTCTTCTTCTTGCGCGTACGAAGGCCCTTCGTCGGCTTACCCCAGGGGGTAACAGAGGGACGACCAGAGGTGTGGTTCTTGCCCTCGCCACCGCCGTGCGGGTGGTCGACAGGGTTCATGACGGTACCGCGGACGGTCGGGCGCACGTTCATGTGACGCTTACGGCCGGCCTTGCCGATGACGATGTTGGAGTGATCGGCGTTGCCGACCTCACCGACGGTGGCGCGGCAGGTAACGAGGATGCGGCGCATCTCGGAGGAAGGCATACGAACGATAGCGTACTTGCCCTCCTTACCCATCAGCTGGCAGGAGTTACCGGCGGAACGGGCGATAGCAGCGCCCTTGCCCGGCTGGAACTCGACGGCGTGGATGAGCGTACCGACGGGGATGTCGGCGAGGGGCAGAGCGTTGCCCGGCTTGATGTCGGCGTCAGAACCGGACATGATGGTCTGACCGACCTCGAGGCCCTTGGGGGCCAGGATGTAGCGCTTCTCACCGTCAGCGTAGTGCAGCAGAGCGATGCGAGCGGAACGGTTCGGATCGTACTCGATCGTGGCAACCTTGGCGGGCACGCCGTCCTTGTTGCGCTTAAAGTCGATCACGCGGTAACGACGCTTCACGCCGCCGCCCTGGTGGCGGGTGGTGATGCGGCCGTTGTTGTTACGACCGGCCTTCTTGGGCAGGGGCTCGAGAAGAGACTTCTCGGGCTTGGTGCAGGTGATCTCGGAGAAATCGGAGATCGTCTGCCAACGCCTACCAGCGGAGGTCGGCTTAAGGTGCTTTACAGCCATTACAATCCCTTTCAATAGGAATCCGTTAGCCATCGCAGACAGGGATTCGAGGTTCTGCCTCGGGTGCGATGACACCGGACGTATACACGGTTCCGGGCGTGTCCATTTTATACGCCCAAAACCTTGAGCTCTCGCCTCCCCTATTTGGGAGGCATGAGCTCACTCAACAGCAGCGAGTCTTAGGCCTGGTTGCCAAAGACCTCGATGGTGTCGCCCTCGGCCAGCGTGACGATGGCCTTCTTCCAAGAACGGGTCTTGCCGGCGACATAGCGCACGCGCTTGGTCTTGGGCTTGACCGTCAGGGTGTTCACGCGAACGACCTTGACGCCGAAGATCTCCTCGACAGCGTCCTTGATCTGATACTTGTTAGCATCCTTGGCGACCTCGAACGTGTACTTGTTCAGCTCCATGCCGGAGAAGGAACGCTCGGACACGATCGGACGGATGATGATCTCGTGGGCGGTCATTTATGCAAGCACCTCCCCGAAGTGAGCGGCGATGTCGGCGGGCATCAGCACGGCGTTGTTGTTGACGAGATCGTAGGTGTTGGCCTCGTCGGCAGTGATGATGAACGTCTTGGGAATGTTGCGGAACGACAGGTAGGCGTTGACGTCCTCATCGCGAACGATGATGGTCAGACGCTTGCCCTCAAGGCCGAGAGCCTTGAGCATGGCGACGGCAGCCTTGGTGGAAGGCTTCTCGAAGCCGTAGTCGTCAACGAGCACGAGCTCGCCATCGGCCAGCTTGGCGGACAGCGCGGAGCGCATAGCCAGCTTGACCTCCTTGTTGTTCATACGCTTAGCGTAAGAACGGGGCTTGGGGGCGAAGACGACGCCACCGTGACGCCACTGGGCAGCACGGATGGAACCCTGGCGGGCACGGCCGGTGCCCTTCTGACGCCAAGGCTTCTTGCCGCCACCGGAAACCTCAGAGCGACCCTTAGCAGACTGGGTGCCCTGACGCCAAGAGGCCATCTGGCACTTGACGATGTGGTGCATAACGTGGATGTTCGGCTCGATGCCGTACACCTCAGCGGCGAGCTCGGCCTCGGCGACCTTCTTGCCCTCGCTGTTCTTTACTTCAAACTTTGCCATTTAAGTGTTCTCCTTGGTATGACGCTGGGCTAAATGGGCTGGGCCCTTAGGCCATACGGATGGCGACGAGACCATTCTTGGCACCCGGGACAGCGCCCTTGACCAAGATGAGGTTCTGCTCGGCATCGATGCGGACAACGGAAAGGTTCTTGACGGTAACGCGCTCGTTACCCATGTGACCGGCCATCTTGACGCCCTTGAGGACGCGCGCAGGATAGGCGCACTGACCGATAGAACCGGGGTGACGCTGGAAGTGAGAACCATGCGTCATAGGACCGCGGCGCTGACCCCAGCGCTTGATGCGACCCTGAAAGCCCTTACCCTTGGAGGTACCGATGACGTCGACCTTCTCGACATCAGCGAAATCAGCGACGGTGACGACCTCGCCGACCTTGTGCTCCTCGCCGTTCTCGACGCGGACCTCACGAAGGAAGCGGACAGGCTCGACGCCAGCCTTGGCGAAGTGACCAGCCATGGGCTTGTTCACGTTCTTGGCCTTGATGTCGCCGAAACCGATCTGGACGGCGTCATAGCCGTCGGTTGCCTGAGTTTTAACCTGCGAGACAGCGCAGGGGCCAGCCTGGATGACCGTGACGGGAACGACGTTATCGTCCTCGTCCCAAACCTGGGTCATGCCAATCTTGCGGCCGAGAATCATGCTGATCAAGATATGATCCCAACTCTCGCGTGGTCTTGGGACAATGCGTACACCACCGAGCGTACGCCCCTAGAGGACCACTACTTACACGACGTGCTCCCCAGCCTTGTATTGCGTCCGGACTACCTGACAACCCTATTAAGCAGGCATTTTGTCCAGCCAGAATACTCCCCTGGTTACACACAGCTGTTTAGTATACACGGCTGCGGGCGTATCCATCGAGATTCATATTTCACTCACATTGTTTACGCAGGTAAAGTGCGTGGATGGCTCCTGGGCACGGCGGAGGGCCGGAGAAATATATTAAGGTCCCTGCTCTACAGTCCTGCGCAAGACGGAGAGCACATTAAGTGCTCTCCTTTGCGTGCGGAACTCGCGATGACCTTAATATATTTCTCCGGCCCTCCGCCGTGCTCGGGAGACGACACGTTGATGTCTGCTTAACTCTGCTCGCTCAGCTAATTACTTTGTTGAGGATCGATGATTTGCTGCAAGATAAACTTGGATTGGGGCGCGTTGCCTTCTTCTCCCGACTTTTCCTCTTCGAAATCGAAAATCATGATGGCGCAGTTGGGGAGTTTTGTTGGGAACTCGAAGCCCCCTGGGGCTACAGCCTTGATAAATTGGCGGCTGGCGCTGCCGTGGCTTACTGCTAGGAGGGTTTCGATGCCCTTGGCGCCCATGAGATTGGTGAGGGTGGCTACCATGCGTTCTTGCAACGCTTTGCTTCCTTCTCCTCCGAAGGGGACCAAATCCTCGCCCGGATCCCAGACGTCGGTGGGCAGGGCGTCGTGGGGGCCTTCTTCGAAGGTGCCGTAGCAGCGCTCGATGATGCCTTCGCAGGGCTCGGCTGCTGCGTCCGGGCCAAGGAGTTCGGTTGCGACGAGCTGAGCTGTGTCCATGGCTCGGCCTAAGGGTGATGAGACCACTTTGTCGGGGACGACGCCGTGGGCTTTGAGCCATGCGGCTGCCATCCCGGCTTGCTGACGGCCTAAATCGGTGAGCGGTGAATCACAGCGACCCTGGACGAGCTTTTTGACGTTGAATTCCGTCTGACCATGGCGGAGTAGATATAGACGCCTCATGCTCTCCCCTTCTGCATCATTTGCTTTATCGGCTCGGCCCTACTCGTGGGTATGCCCTACGTAGTCTTCGTCGATCGTAATCTTGGCAATCGACTTGGGATATTCCGATTCGACCCGTTGTGCCAGCGCGTGCTTTAAGTCATCGGCACTCATCTGCAGATCCGAGGGACGCACGCAGTCAAAGATCACGTTGGTGTGCGTAGGACCCGGCACACAGCGTAGGTCATGAATCGAGAGGCGGCTATCGATCTGTTGAGCCATGGCGTTAATGCGTAAACGCATGCTCGCCACCTTGGGGTCATCGGTCACGATGGGATCGTAGTGAAGCGTGACGATCATGCCGTCTTCGACCCTAAACGACTGCTCGATGTTATCGAGTGTGTCGTGACTTTCCAGCGGGCTGGTCTCGGCCGCCATCTCGGCGTGCGCACTTGCAAACTTCCTGCCCGGACCATAATCGTGAACCATAAGGTCGTGGACGCCCAAAACGCCGGGATAGCTCATGATCTTGTCTCGAATGTGCTTGACCAGCCTGGGATCGGGCGTCTGGCCCAAAAGCGGGCTCACCGTATCCTGGATGAGTTCAAAACCGCTCCAGCCAATATAGGCGCCAACGGCAAGGCCGACCCATGCGTCAAGATTGATGTGCGTCACCTGCGAAACAATTGCGCACGCCAGCACGGCGCCCGTAGCAAGAACATCGTTCTTGGAATCCTGCGCGGTCGCATGCAGCGTCTCGGACTCAATGCGGTCACCGAGCTTTTGGTTGAGGGCCGCCATCCACAGCTTTACAACCATCGAAAGTGCCAGGACTGCCACCAGGGCAAGCGAGAACTCGACAGGTTCGGGGTGGATGACGCGCTCGACCGAGGACTTGATAAGCTCAAGGCCGATCAGCAGTACGAGTGCCGCCACGACCAGACCCGAGAGATACTCGTAGCGACCGTGGCCGTAAGGATGCTCGGGGTCGGCCGGCTTGCTCGCCAGCTTAAAGCCCAGCACGCTCACGATATTCGAGCTGGCATCGGACAGGTTGTTCATGGCATCCGCCACGATCGAAACCGATCCCGAAACCACACCAATTACGCCCTTCGCAGCACATAGTGCCACATTGGCGAGAATACACACCACGCCCGTCAACGTGCCCACGCGCGCACGGTCGCCCTGCGCACGCTTAACAATCCACTCGACCATCTGCATCCGCCCCCACGGTACTGCCTATATATCTATTGCTCAAACGGATTGTAGTGTAGCCACTTTGTCCTCCAGATACAAAAAGGCCGCAACCCGCACGGGCCACGGCCTTGGAACATGACAAAGGAATCGTCCTTGTGTCGCACAGGTTTATGCGCTCACTTCAGCAGCGCTCGCCACTGTTTCGGGTGAATCGGCTCCGTCCCCTGTCGTCTGCCCCTTCGCCGGCACCACGCCAAAGCAGTAGCTCAGCGCCGCAGACACCGCAAATGCCACACCGCCGGCAGCGCAGCACCACAGCAGGTTCGAGATGCCGCCCGTGGCAAAGCCAATGACCATGAGGACATTCGTCATGCCGATGGTATAGGCCGTAACGTGGCCCACGGCTGCAACAAGGCCTCCGACGGCGCCGCCAATGGCCATGCACGTCAGGCACCTGCCATATTTAAAGCCGCAACCGTACAGCGCCGGCTCGCTTACGCCGCCAAGAACACCCGAGATTGAATAGCCCAGCATGAGCGCCTTCTCGTCCTTATCCGCAACGCGAAGCGACGCGCCAAAGGGCATGCCCCAAACGGCGAACGTTGCCATCGTCGCGGCGATCAGGATGCACGAATCCGTTCCCACACTCATAAACTGCGCATAGGCGAGCGATAGGACAACGTTGCTGATGCCGGCGATCTTTAGGAACTCCCAGCCCGCGGCAAGCCCCATGAGCGTGAGCAGCGACACGATGCCACCGGAATTACCAAGCATAAACATAAGCTGGCCCAACAGCATGCCCAGATAGCTGCCCGCCGGCGCCGTAATACACAGCGAAACCGGAACCATAACGAGCATGGTTGCAAACGGAACGAACGAAAACGCCACGGCCTGAGGGATAACGCGCCGAAAGAAACACTCCACTCGCCATAGCACGGGCACCGAGATGAGAACCGGGATAACAGTTGTCGTGTAATCGTTGACCGGCGCGGGAAGCAGGCCATACACGGAAGTCATCGATGCCCCCGTCGTCGATGCGGCATCGACGAGCTTAAGCAGATCGGGCGCAATCAATACGCCGCCCAGCATCATGCCCAGCTGCTCCGAGCAACCGAGCTGGCGGGCAGCCGCCCAACCAAGATAAATGGGCAAAAAGTAGTAGCCGGCGTTATAGAGCCAACTGTAGAACAGGCGATAGATTTCGGAATCGGCAGACCACAGGCCCAGCATGCCTTCGCCCATAATGACGGCGACGGTACGGAACAACGCCGCGCAGACAATAAACGGCAGCGCCGACATCATGCTTTTGGACAGATAGTCCACCACGGCCATGGCGTTTGATGAGACCGTCGTTGTAAACGAGGTGTTAGAAACTTGTGACATGGAACGCCTTTCCCAATGTGACATGCAGACTTTTCCTTTGTCACATCGTGCGGTACTGACCGATTGTGCGGTACTTTTCGTAGCGGAGGTTTGTGAGGGTGGCGTCGTCGAGCTGCCCAAGCGTATCGAAGGCATCAAATGCCGAGGACATGACGGCACCGGCGATCTCCTCATGCGACAGGCCCCTATCGTCAACAATGCCGTCGATGATGCCGAGCGCCAACAGATCGGGGGCCGTGAGCTTCAGCGCCTCGGCGGCCTCATCCGCGCGCTCGGTATCCTTCCACAGGATCGACGCACAGGCCTCGGGGCTCACGACCGAATAGGCCGAGCTCGAGAGCATCAGGATGCGGTCGGCCACGGACAGCGCCAGCGCGCCACCAGAGCCGCCCTCGCCCGTCACCACCGAGACAATCGGCGTCTTAAGGCCGCTCATCTCCATGAGATTCCGGGCGATCGCCTCACCCTGGCCGCGCTCCTCGGCACCGATGCCGCAAAACGCGCCCGAGGTATCGACCAGGCACAGAACCGGTCGACCAAACTTTTCGGCCTGGCGCATAAGGCGACGCGCTTTGCGGTAGCCCTCGGGATGCGCCATGCCAAAGTTGCGGCGCATACGCTCTTTGGTCGTGGTGCCGCGCTCGATGGCGATGACCGTTACGGGGCGTCCGTCTTTCCAGCCAATGCCAGCCAACACAGCGGCGTCGTCGCCAAAGTAACGGTCGCCGTGCAGCTCCACAAATCCATCCAGGCCCAGCGAGATCATCTCACCCGCCGTGGCGCGATCTGCCGAGCGGGTCTGCTTGACAATCTCGAGCGCGGTTTTTGGTGCCGCCGAGCGCTTAAACAAGTGTCCCAGCTTTTTGCCGCGGCGACCCGTATGCACGATTTCATGCGGTGCCCCCAAGCCGGGCGCGTGCCCTTCGTGCAGCGCCAGCAACTCGCCTACCGTGAGCGCAATCTCGCCACGCGGAACAACGGCATCGCAAAAGCCGTGCTCCAGCAAAAACTCGGAGCGCTGGAATCCCTTGGGCAGGCGCTTGTGCATGTTCTGCTCGATCACGCGCGGGCCGGCAAATGCCGTCAGGGCATCGGGCTCGGCCAGGATAATGTCGCCCTCCATGGCAAAGCTCGCGGTTACGCCTCCGGTCGTGGGGTCGGTGAGCACCGTGATATACAGGCCGCCCGCCTCGCTGTGGCGCCTAACCGCCGCAGAAATCTTGGCCATCTGCATAAGCGAGGTCACGCCCTCTTGCATGCGCGCACCGCCCGAAACGGTAAAGCCGACGACTGGCAATCCCAGCTCGGTCGCACGCTCAAATGTGCGACAGATCTTTTCGCCCACCACAGAACCCATCGAGCCCATCATAAAGTTGGCGTCCATAAAGAAGAGAGCTGTATCGCAACCGCAGATTTTGCCCCTGCCGCACACAACGGCATCGCGCTCGCCCGAACGCTCGCTCACGCTCTTGAGTTTGTCGGCATAACCGGGAAACGAGAGGAAGTCCTCCGACGCCAGATTGGCATCCCATTCCTCAAACGTGCCCTCGTCGACCGTCATGCGCATGCGCGCGCGACCGCTCACGCGAAAGTGTTTGCCGCAACGGGGGCAGACCTCGAGGTTGTCGTGCAGGCGTGCCTCATCGATCACACGGCGGCAATCCGGGCACTTGATAAACACGTGGCGCGCGGGAAACTCGGCGCACGACTCGGTTATCGGCCCCTCGAGGACGTTGACCGTCTTCGCTTTTCTATTCATCAGCATAGAGATGCCCCATCAGATCGGTGTGATACATGCCCAACAAGAACTCGTCGTTTGCCAGCACGTCGAGCTGAAGCTCGCTGTTTTCGCTCACGCCCTCAATCACGAGCTCGCCCAGGGCCGAACGCATCTTGCGAATGGCGCCGTCACGCGTGGGCGCACACACGATGAGCTTGCCAAGCATGGAGTCGTAGTACGGCGGAACGTTCGCACCGGTAAACATGGCGGAATCCCAGCGCACGCGCGGACCACCCGGCACACGCAACGCGGTGACCGTTCCGCATGACGGCAGAAAGTCCGGCGTTTCGGCATTGATGCGGCACTCCATGGCGTGGTTGCGAACCGGCATGTCCTCCTGCTCAAAGGGCAGAGGCTGGCCGGCTGCCACGCGCAGCTGCCACTTGACCAAGTCGGTATCAGTCACAAACTCCGTAACCGGATGCTCCACCTGCAAGCGCGTGTTCATTTCCATGAAGTAGAAACTGCCGTCGTCCGAATACAGGAACTCGATGGTACCGGCTCCTTCGTAGCCGACGGCACGAGCCAGGTCACGCGCTGCCTTGTGCATGCGAGCACGAATGTCGTCGCGTCCGTCGAGGCACGGCGCGGGGCTCTCCTCGATCAGCTTTTGGTTGCGACGCTGAACCGAGCACTCGCGCTCGCCGAGCGAAAACACATGGCCCTGCTTATCGGCCATAATCTGCACCTCGACATGGTGCGCCGGCGCGACGAACTTCTCCATGTAGCACTCGCCGTCGCCAAAGACGGCCTCGCCCTCGGCACGCGCCTCGATGAACGCCTTTGCCGCATCTTCCACGCGCTCGACCTTGCGAATACCGCGGCCGCCACCGCCTGCGCGCGCCTTGATGAGCACGGGACAGCCGATGCGCTCGGCCTCGGCTGTTGCCTCCTCGGGACTTTTGAGCAAATCGCAGCCCGGCACGATGGGCACGCCCGCCGCGGCAGCCGTTCGACGTGCGGCGTCCTTGTCGCCCATGCTGTCGATGACCTCGGCCGAAGGACCGACAAACGTCAGGCCATACTTGTCGCAGTCGCGCACGAAGCTCGCCTTCTCGGAGAAAAAGCCATAGCCGGGATGAATTGCCTTGGCGCCCGACTTTACGGCACAGGTGAGCACGGCATCGTCGTTGAGGTAGCTCTCGGCAAGACGCGGGCCACCGATGCAATACGCCTCGTCGGCAAGCTGCACGTGCAGCGCGTCCGCATCGGCCGTGGAATAAACGGCGACGGTCTTGATGCCCATATCGCGGCACGCACGGATAACACGGACCGCGACTTCGCCGCGGTTGGCGATGAGCACTTTGTCGAACATGAGCCTTCCTTAACTTTCGTGCATGAGTGCAAAAGACATATCGGCGCGGCAGCAAACCTCACCGTTGACGCTCGCAGTACCCGTCGCAAAGCGGAACGGCCCGCGCGCACGCGTGATGTTGCACACCAGATCAACCGTGTCGCCCGGGCGCACCGGACGCTTAAAGCGCACCTTATCGAGGCTCGTATAGAACGGCGTCGCGCCGCGCGCCTCCTCGTCGCCCATCAGCAGCACGCAACAGTTTTGGGCGAGCATCTCGCACTGAATCACGCCGGGGACTACCGGGTTTCCCGGAAAATGCCCCTGCAAAAAGTACTCGTCACCCGTAATCGTGATCTTGCCGTGGGCCTCGTCGCCCACCAGCTCGGCTTCGTCGAGCAAAAGCATCGGCTCGCGATGCGGCAACAGTTTCTTGAGCTCTTCTTTGTTCATGGACATCACCTATCCGATCCTCATAAGGCAACTGCCGAACTCCACGAGGTCGCCGTCGGCCACGCAGATCTCGAGCACCTCGCCGTCTGCCTCGGCCGTCACCTCGTTGAGAACCTTCATGGCCTCGATGATGCAGAGGGTCTCACCGGCCTTGACCTTGGAGCCCACGTGCACAAACGGCTCGTCGCCCGGCGCCGGGGCAGCATAGAAAACGCCGACCATGGGAGCGGTCACCTCGGTGCCCTTGGGCTCCGGTGCGGCGGCAGGCGCCTGCGCGGCGGGCTCCGGTGCGGCGGCAGGCATGGCGACAGGAGCCACCGCCGGAGCAGTCACGGCACCCGGCATAGGCATGGGCACGGCAACCGGCTGCGCGGCGCTCGCGCGCTCGAGTTCGACCGCGGTGCCATCGGGCTCCTCAACGCGTACGCGCGTGAGGCCGCGGTCCTCCATAACATCGGCTATCTCGGCAAGTCTTTTGGAATCCATGCTCTAGCTCCTCGTATATCTACGCAGCGCGATGGCGGCATTGTGCCCGCCAAAGCCCAGGTTGGTCGAAAGCGCCCAGGTAAGGTCGACGCGAACCGCGCGATTAGGCGTGTAGTCAAGATCGCAGGCGGGATCGGGCGTGTGGTAGTTAATGGTCGGCGGCACCACGCCCTGCTCGAGCGCCATGGCGCAGGCCATGACCTCGATGGCACCCGTGGCGCCGATCATGTGGCCGGTCATCGACTTAGTCGACGAGACGTGCGCGGCGCGCGCCGCGTCCTCGCCGAGCGCACGCTTAATGCCCGCCGTCTCGGACGAATCGTTGAGCTTGGTCGATGTGCCGTGGGCATTGATGTAGAGGCCCTCGGAAGGCTTAACGTCGCCCTCGGCCACCGCCAGCGATATCGCACGGGCAATGCCGGCAGCCTCGGGATCGGGGCTCGTGATGTGATAGGCATCATCGGTGTTGCCGTAGCCCACGACCTCGGCGTAAATGTGCGCACCGCGCGCCTGCGCATGTTCTATGCTCTCGAGCACGAGCACGCAGGCGCCCTCGCCCATCACAAAGCCGTCGCGGTCTGCATCGAACGGACGGCAGGCCGTCGCGGGATCGGGGTTGGTGGTCAATGCGCGGCAGGACGTAAAGCCCGCAACGGCATCGGGGATAATTGCGGCCTCGGCGCCGCCCGCGAGGATCGCGTCGGCATAGCCGTGCTTGATGGCGCGGAACGCCTCACCCACCGCATGGGCAGAAGTCGCGCAGGCAGTCACGACGGGTAGGGTCGGGCCCTTTGCCTTATGGCGAATCGCGATGTTGCCCGAAGCCATGTTGGGGATCATCATCGCAATCATATAGGGTGATGCACGGCGAGGCCCTCGATCGGCAATCGTGTGGACGTTGTCGACGAGTGTCTGCATGCCGCCCACGCCTGAACCCACGTAGACGCCCAGGCGCTCGCGATCGATGGCGCCTTCGACATCAAGGCCCGCATCGTGCATGGCCTCGTCCGAAGCCGCCATCGCAAACTGAACGCAGGGGTCGAGGTGCTTGGCATCGTGCTTACCAAAGTACTCGTTGCCGTCAAAGCCCTTGACCTCGGCCGCCACCTTGACAGCAAACGCATCCGTATCGAAGTGCGTAATCGGGCCGATACCGCACGTGCCGGCGCACATAGCCGCCCAAGTGGCAAGCGCCGTGTTGCCGAGCGGCGATACGGCACCTATGCCGGTGATTGCAACTCTCTGTTCCATCATGGTCTCCTCATCCAAGCCGTTCTTCGGCCCTGGTTTCTACATCGCCATTCCGCCGTCGACGCGTACAACCTCGCCCGTAATGTAGGAAGCCGCATCGCTCGCCAGAAAGCGCACCACGCCGGCCACTTCCTCGGGACGTGCCATGCGCTTAAGGGGAATCTGTTCCTCGGTTGCCGTACGCACCTTCTCCGAGAGCTTTGCCGTCATATCTGTCTCGACAAACCCGGGAGCGACCGCGTTCGCTCGTACGCCACGAGGCGTAAGCTCGCGCGCCACCGCCTTGGTAAGCCCTATCACGCCCGCCTTGGAAGCAGCGTAGTTGGCTTGTCCGGCATTGCCCATCAGGCCCACGACCGAGCTCATGTTGACGACGCAACCGCCGCGCTGGCGCATAAAGGTCTTGGTGAGCGCGCGCGTCATATTGAATGTTCCCTTGAGATTGACATCGAGCACGCGATCGAATGCGTCATCGCCCATGCGCATGAGCAGGCCATCGCGGGTGATGCCGGCGTTGTTGACGAGCGCCCAAATGGAACCAAAGTCGTTGAGGACCGCTTCCACGCACGCGTTGACAGCAGCGGGATCGGCCACGTCGCATTGATATGCGCGTGCCGTGGCGCCAACCGCCTCACAGGCTTCGCACGTCTTGCGCGCCGCATCGACGCTGCCGGCATAGACGACGGCGATATCAAAGCCGTCCTCCGCCAGACCGACAGCGCAGGCGCGGCCGATACCCCGCGAGCCGCCCGTGACCAGTGCCACACGACGTGAGTCGTTGCGCTCGAGCGCGCCGTTGTTCAAGTTGCCCATGTCATTCCTTTCGGGTTACAGCCCTGTGGACTATGCGAGCTCGTCGGCAATAGCTGCGACCTGCTCGGCCGTTTCGCACGAATACACGCGAACGTCGCTCAGCGTACGCTTGGCCAGGCCCGACAGCGTTTTGCCAGGGCCGACCTCAATAAACGTGTCGATGCCCTGATTCTGCAGAGCATGCAGCGTGTCGACCCAACGAACGGCATGACTCACCTGATTGGCCAAGACATCCGATGCCGCTCGCGGGTCCGCCGGATAGGGCGCCGCCGTCATGTTTGCCATGACCGGAATCAGCAGCGGTGACGGCGCGTGGCCGGCTTGGATATACGTCGCCAGCCCCTCAGTCGCCTCGGCCATATAGGGGCTATGAAATGCGCCCGACACCGCGACTTTCATAGCGCGGCCGCCAGCCTCTTTTACTAGGACGTCGAGCTCCTGCAGCGCCTCGGGCGCTCCGGCAACAACCGTCTGCTGCGGACTGTTGTAGTTGACCGGCCAGCAGTCCTCGCCGGCCTGTTTTGCCAGGTTCTCGACTTGCGCCGCATCGAGCTTGATGACGGCGCGCATGCCGCCCGGATGGCGCTCGGCAGCCGCGGCCATCAGCGCCGCGCGCTCGCACACGAGCTCAAAGCCCGCTCGCGTATCGAACGCCCCCGCAAAGGTGAGCGCGGCGACCTCGCCAAGCGAAAAACCCGCACAGGCGGCAGGTACCACGCCGCGCTCACGCAGGGCGACAGCCGCTGCCAGATCGTGAACGAACACGCACGGCTGCGTGTTCTCGGTCTGCGAGAGTTCCTCCTTGGAGGCGCTTCGGCACTGCTCACTGGTCCCCGGGCGCACCTCGTCGACAATGGCGAACACCTCGGCGGCCGCCGGCGATGCCTCGATCAGGTCGACGCCCATCGCGGGGTGCTGGGCGCCCTGGCCGGCAAACAGAAACGCTACGCCACCCATGCGCACGCACCCTTCAGGACGTGCTCGGCGCCATCGACCAGGTCGTCAACGATTTCACGTGCACTTTGGCGCTCGTTGACCATGCCGGCAATCTGTCCACACAAAAACGAGCCCTCTTCGTAATTGCCGTCCTTGGCGGCCTTGCGAAGGGCGCCCGTGCCCATGGCCCCGAGCTCCTCGACGCTTACGCCCGCCGCCTCGCTCTTGGCGTAGGCGTTAGTGAAGGGGCTCTTGAGGGCACGCACCGGGTGTCCCGTCGAGCGGCCGGTCGCACGCGTCGAGGTGTCGTTGGCCTTCAGGACCATCTCCTTGTACTGCTCCGATACGGTGCACTCATCTGCGATCAGAAAGCGCGTACCCACCTGCACGCCGGCGGCGCCCAGCATAAAGGCGGCCGCCACGCCGCGGCCATCGGCGATACCGCCAGCCGCAACCACGGGAATATCGACCGCATCGACAACCTGTGGCACCAGTGCCATCGTCGAGGTCTCGCCAATATGGCCGCCTGATTCGGTACCCTCGGCAACCACGGCAGTGGCTCCACGACGCGCCACGAGACGCGCCAGCGCCACCGAGGCAACGACCGGGATGACCTTGATGCCCGCCTCGTTCCACGCCTTCATGTACTTGGTGGGATTGCCGGCACCCGTCACGACGACCGGCACCCGTTCGTCAATCACGACCCGCGCGACCTCGTCGGCAAACGGGCTCATGAGCATGACGTTGACGCCAAAGGGCTTATCCGTCCTGGCGCGCAGCTCATGAATCTGGTCGCGCAGCCAGTTGGCGTCGGCGTTCATGGCCGCGATAATCCCTAAGCCGCCCGCCTCGGACACTGCGGACGCCAGCGAGGCGTCGGCGATCCAGGCCATACCGCCCTGGAACACGGGCTTTTCGATGCCGATCAGATCGCAGAGAGGAGTCTTGAGCATCTCTACTTCTCCAATGCCGCCTCGACCGTATCGGCGAACTCGCCGACCGTCTTGGGGTTCTCCTCGGTATCGAGCTGGATGCCAAACTCGTCCTCAACGGCGACGAGGATCTCGACGGTGCCCAGACTGTCGAGACCAATCTCCTCGAGCGTGGACTCGGGCTTCATCTCGACGTCGTCAAGACCGGCGGTCTCGCGGATAACATCGCAAACGCGCTCGAAGGTCTTCTGATCTGCCATGGTAGTTCTCCTTTGTTTGTGCCCTAGGGGCGTTTTTATTTCCTATGTGCGACTACTTCCAACGAAGTAGATAGCCACCTATATCCAGACCGGCGCCAAATCCAACGAGGGCGATGGTGTCGCCCGTGTGAAGTGCACCGGCGTTTGCCAGCCGGTCGAGGGCAAGCGGAATGCATGCGCTCGAAATGTTGCCGGTCTCGCGCAGCGTTCGAACCACGCGCTTGTCTGGCACACCGAGGCGCTTGACCGCCTGACTCAGGATTCGTTCGTTAGCCTGATGGAATACAAAATGGTCGATGTCCTCGACCGAAATGCCCGCATCGCTCGCAAGCTTATGGACCGTGTCGCAAATCGCGTTGACGCCGAACTTGAACACGCGGCGGCCATTCATGGACAGCACGCTCTCGCTATCTGCGGAGGCCTTAAACGGCGAGGTGCCGACCAGACCGGGAACGCACAACGTCTCGACGTCGGGCGCCGTCGAAAGCTCAACGGCAAGGGGGCTGTCTCCCCCAGCCTCAATCACCGCGGCGCCTGCCCCATCGCCAAAGAGCACACAGGTGGCGCGGTCGGTCCAGTCGAGCGCGCGCGTCATCTGCTCGGCGGCAACGACAAGCACATGCTTGGCTCGTCCTCGGGCGATATAGCCCTCGGCAACATCGAGCGCAAATACGAAGCCGGCGCAGGCAGCCGAGACATCGAAGGCAGGGCACGTCGCGCCCAGTCGCTCAGCAACGGCACACGCCTCGGCGGGAACAAGGTGGTCACCCGTCGTCGTCGAGCAGACGATCAGATCCAACTGGCTCGCGTCGATTCCGGACACCTGAAGTGCCCGCTCGCTCGCCGCTACGGCAAGGTCGTCAAGTGACTCGGTGGTGCAGACGTGGCGACTCTTAATACCTGTGCGGGTAAAAATCCACTCATCCGAGGTATCGAGGAACTCGGACAGCTCGTCATTGGAAACACTGCGCTTAGGAAGCGCCGAGCCTGTTCCAAGAATCGTGAAACCCATCACTAACCTCCTTTGAGTTGTTGACGTGTTTACATCGACCAAGAGAGGATAGCGCATTTCAGTCGTTGTTAACGTGTTAACATTAAATTGTCCAAATGCGACAAAGGCTTCACATTGTGTCTCTCTCGACACCATTGCGTTATTCACTTATTCATTAAGGAGGTAGCAGCCGTTATGGATGCCAAATTAACGATAGTCGACGTAACCGGATCGACCAACGATGACCTGCTCGAAGCAGGAAAACAGGGAGCGCCGCACGGCACAGGACTTGCCGCCCGGGCTCAGACAGCAGGACGCGGCCGGCGCGGCCACAAGTGGGATTCAACCGCCGGCAACCTATTGCTTTCGATTGTCCTGCGTCCATGCGTTAATCCTGCGAAGTACTCTGGTCTTGCTGCCGTCAGCGGCCTAGCGGTGCTCGAGGCGCTCGAAAAACAGGGTCTTGCAAACGAGATTGGCCTCAAATGGCCCAACGACCTGGTCGCGCGTGGACGCAAACTCGGCGGCATTCTGGTCGAGGCCGCACGCGATAACGAAGGCAAACCTTTCGCCGTCTGTGGCATTGGTGTCAATGTGAACTATGCGCCCCAAGAGGTGCCCGATGGCGGCCTGCCGGCAATCGGTCTCTCGAACCTTAACGAGAACGTTCCAGCTGTCGACATGCTCCTCGATGAGGTCTATCACGCAGTTATAGACGCTATAGATGCCTGGGCAGAACGCCTCAACGCCATGGAAGAAAACACCGGACCGCTCGCGCCCGTCCACGGCGAATATGTCGCTCACCTCAATTGGATTGGAAAGCACGTTATCGCCCGCTCCCCTGCCGGTGACGAGCTGGCGCGAGGCATCTTTAAAACGGTCGATGGCTTTGGTCGTGCGTGCATCGAAACGGAGGACGGCGTGCGATCCTTCCATTTTGAGGAAGCGTCATTGCGCCCCTTGAGTGAGTAGGTCGCCACAGCCAGCCGCTCGGCAGCCTTACCCGGCGATCCAAACCCATCATGCAAAACAAAAGGGCCCCGCTACCGTAACGGCAGCGGGGCCCTTTAAGCTATGAGCGATATCGCTTAGAGCTTGATGTCGATGTCGACGCCAGCGGGGAGGTCGAGACGCATAAGCGAATCAACGGTGCCCGAGGTGGGGTCGAGGATGTCGATGAGGCGCTTGTGGGTGCGCATCTCGAACTGCTCACGGGAGTCCTTGTTCACGTGCGGCGAGCGGATAACCGTGTACAGGTTGCGCTCGGTGGGCAGGGGGACAGGACCGGAAACGCGAGCGCCGGTCTTCTGAGCGGTCTCGACGATGAGCTTCGCGGACTGATCGACGACCTCGTGATCATAGCCCTTGAGGCGAATGCGGATCTTCTGGGTAGCCAACTTAAACCTCCAAAGAGTGCGAGAGATGCTCTCGCGGATTACGTAACAGGGAGCTCGAACTTAGGCGTTCTTGCTCATGACCTCGTCCACGATGGACTTGGGCGCGGGCTCATAAGAGTCGAACTGCATCGTGTAGGATGCACGGCCCTGGGTCTGGGAGCGAAGGTCGGTAGCGTAACCGAACATCTCGCCCAGCGGCACCTTGGCACGGATGAGCTTGCTGTTCTTGCGATCCTCCATGCCCTCGATCTTGCCGCGGCGACCGGAGAGGTTGCCCATAACGTCGCCCATGTACTGCTCGGGGGTCTCGACCTCGACAGCCATGATCGGCTCGAGCAGCTGCGGGTCGGACTTCTTGAGGGCGTCCTTGATAGCCATGGAACCGGCGATCTTAAAGGCGGCCTCGGAGGAGTCGACCTCGTGGTAAGAACCGTCGAACAGGGTGACCTTAACGTCGAGGACCGGGAAGCCGGCGATAACACCGGTGTTCAGGGCCTCCTGGATGCCCTTGTCGATGGACGGGATGTACTCCTTGGGCACGACGCCGCCGACGATAGCGTTGACGAACTCGTAGCCGAAGCCCTCCTCCATCTTCTCGAGCTTGATGACGGCGTGGCCGTACTGACCGCGACCACCGGACTGACGGACGAACTTGCCCTCAGCCTTCTCGACGTCGTGACCAGCGGTCTCGCGGTAGGCAACCTGGGGCTTACCAACGTTAGCGTCAACCTTGAACTCGCGGAGCAGACGGTCGACGATAATCTCGAGGTGCAGCTCGCCCATGCCGGCGATGATGGTCTGGCCGGTCTCGTGGTTGGTGGACACCTGGAAGGTCGGGTCCTCCTCGGCGAGCTTGGTCAGAGCCAGGGACATCTTGTCCTGCTCGGCCTTGGTCTTGGGCTCGATGGCAACGTCGATAACGGGCTTAGCGAACTCGATCTTCTCGAGGACGATCTCCTTGCCCTCGGCGCACAGGGTGTCACCGGTGGTGGAGTTCTTGAAGCCGACGCAAGCGACGATGTCACCGGCGGCAGCGTCGTCACGGTCGATACGCTCGGCGGCGTTCATCTCGAGGATGCGGCCGAGGCGCTCGCGCTGACCGTTGGAAGCGTTGACAACGTAGGAGCCGGACTCGGCGCGGCCGGAGTAAACGCGGACGTAGGTGAGCTTACCGACGAACGGGTCGGTCATGATCTTGAAGACCAGGCCGGAGAAGGGCTCGTCGAAGGAAGGATGACGCTGAATCTCCTCGCCGGTGTCCGGATCGGTACCGGTGACGGCCTCGACGTCAAGCGGGCTGGGCAGGTAGTCGACGACAGCGTCGAGCAGCTCCTGAACGCCCTTGTTCTTGTAGGCGGAACCCACGAAGACGAGGTTGAGCTCGTTGGCCAGAACGCCCTTGCGCAGAGCAGCCTTGAGCTCCTCGACGGTGAAGTCCTCCTCCATGAGGATCTTCTCCATGAGCTCGTCGTCAAAGCTGGCAGCAGCGTCGAGGAGCTCCTCGCGCTTGGTGGCAGCGATGTCGGCAAACTCAGCCGGGATCTCGTCCATCGGCTCGGGGTAGGTCATACCCTTCTCGTCGGCCTTGAAGTCCCATGCAGTCATGGTGACCAGGTCGATGACGCCCCAGAAGTTGTCCTCGGCGCCCATCGGGACCTGAGCGGCCACGGCGTTGGCGTCGAGACGATCCTTCATGGTCTCGATAGCGTTGAAGAAGTCAGCGCCCACGCGGTCATACTTGTTGATGAAGGCGATGCGGGGGACGTTGAAAGTGGAAGCCTGACGCCAAACGGTCTCAGACTGGGGCTGAACGCCGGCAACGGCGTCGAAGACGGCGACAGCGCCATCGAGGACGCGCAGGCAGCGCTCGACCTCGGCGGTGAAGTCAACGTGGCCCGGGGTGTCGATGATCTGGATGCGGTAGTCCTTACCGTCCTTGTTCCAGAAGCAGGTGGTAGCAGCGGAGGTAATGGTTACGCCGCGCTCCTGCTCCTGAACCATCCAGTCCATGGTGGCAGCGCCCTCATGAACCTCACCGATCTTGTGGGTCTTACCGGTGTAGTAAAGAATACGCTCGGTCGTGGTGGTCTTACCGGCATCGATGTGGGCCATGATGCCGATGTTACGGGTATCGGAAAGCTTGTACTTAGGCTTAGCCATGTTAGTTCCTTACCTTAACTTACCAACGATAGTGAGAGAACGCGCGGTTGGCCTCGGCCATCTTGAAGACGTCCTCACGCTTCTTGACGGAAGCGCCCAGGCCGTTGGAGGCGTCGAGGATCTCGTTGGCGAGACGCTCGGCCATGGTCTTCTCCTTGCGAGCGCGGGAGAAGTTGACGATCCAGCGGATACCCAGAGCGGTGGAACGACGGGAGTTGACCTCCATCGGGACCTGATAGGTAGCGCCGCCGACACGCTTGGGCTTAACCTCGAGCGTGGGCTTGACGTTGTCCATAGCCTTCTTGAAGGTAGCGAGAGCGTCGCCACCCTCAGACTTCTCGGCAACGATCTCGAAAGCGGTGTAAACGATGCGCTCAGCGGTGGCCTTCTTGCCGTCAAGAAGGACCTTGTTGATGAGCTGAGTCACCAGGCGGTTGTTGTAAACGGCGTCAGGCTGAACCTCACGACGATTAGCTGCTGCACGACGCGGCATGTGAAATCTCCTTAAGTGTCTACCGTGCGGCGCTTAGGCGGCACACGGCGAAAGTATCAAAACGTTATCTGGCTTATTTAGCCTTGGGGCGCTTAGCACCGTACTTGGAACGGGCCTGCATACGGTTCTGGACCGGAGCAGCGTCGTAGGCGCCACGGATGACGTGATAACGGACACCAGGGAGGTCACGGACACGACCGCCGCGGACGAGCACGATGGAGTGCTCCTGCAGGTTGTGGCCCTCACCCGGGATGTAAGCAGTAACTTCGATGCCGTTGACAAGGCGAACACGGGCAACCTTACGAAGAGCCGAGTTCGGCTTCTTGGGGCTCGTGGTGAAGACGCGGGTGCACACGCCGCGCTTCTGGGAGTTGTGCTGCAGAGCAGCGTTCTTGGACTTCTTGGGCACGGAACGACGGCCCTGGCGAACCAGCTGGTTAATAGTAGGCAAAGCGTACTCCTTCTCGAATGATTCCAGCTTTCTGTAAAGTGCAACGGCTTGAATCGAGGGGTCAGCATCCCCCTACGAAACACGCAGTTCGATAGGATACGTGCCGTTAGCTGTGTCGTCAACAGACCACGCCGCCGGGCGTATCCCAAAATAGGCACATTTCCGCAAAGCCTACACAAAAGGAATCCCCTCCTGTGCGCTTGGGCGGATTCCCGGCCCGGGCGGCGCGGGGGTTAAGTTTGCTGCTCTACAGTCCTGGCTCGCACGGAGGCCACATTAAGTGGCCTCCGGCTCGTGCGGAACTCGCGACAAACTTAACCCCTGTGCCGCCCGGCCCGGGAATCCGACGTACTCGTCAGGACAACGCTACCTGCCAAAAAGGGACAGGTTTATTTTGGTCGGTTTTATCTGGGGAAACGTCGCGCTCCAGCGGTGATCCGACCTCACTAGCACTGTAGATTGACGGTGTTTTCGGAAGTATGCGGCAAATTATGAACTTACCGAGCACACAGGGATTTTGCGATAACAAACCCGCAGGTAGAACGCTTGAGCATATACGGTGTGGTCGACCCATCAAGATTTTGCCGCATACTTCAGAAATGCAGGCGAATATCGTGCGGTCTAACCGCCCATTTACCGCAAAGAAGGCCGCTTCCCCTAGTAGGAAGCGGCCCCAAATCTTACGAATAGACGATGGTAAAGGGTTCCGACGTTTCGGCGCCCCCTGTTGAAGTGCAGCGTGTGCCTTCGAGCGTTACTGAAACCACTTGGTCGACATCAATCAACTTCGTTGGCACCCAAATGTTCTCTCCGCTATTGCGTGCCATCGAAACATAGAAATTGTACGCCCCTGCGTCGTCATCTTCGATAATCTGCTCCGATCCATCCTTGTAGCTGACGGTCAGTTTATGATCAACTGCTTCATAGCCCAGATCATCGATGTGCGTCTGGATGGAAAACGGGCTGATCTCGAGAGGCGAGTCATCGGAGCGGAGTTCCTTTGTATCGACGTACGCTCCAACGCTAAACTCGGGCGTCGATGCCTCGAACAGCTTCGCGTCCTCGCCTTCGCCCTCAGTCCAGCAGATATTCCAGGTGACCGTATGTCCCAAATCTCGCTCACGATCCCACGAGGCAAAGTACATCGTGCCATTAATGACCGTGTCGCTTGATGTGTCCTTATCAATTGTGCAGCGTGTGTCAGCCCATTCCTCGCCGAAGTTCATGCTGGGCGTGCCGATGCCTTGTTCTTCTTCACCATAGAGAACAAGTTCGCCTGTCTCTGCTGCCGGCTTGTAGTAGTTAACGCCATTTGAATTGGACAACGTAAACGTCACGGCTCCGCAGCCGTTTTGGTCAATAGCCATCTCATGGATATCAAGCGTATAGCCGTTACCCTCGACGGACAGATTAACCTCCTGAACTGCGCCCTCCAGGCTTTGGGGCGCGATCCCGTCACCAAACTCTCTGGTGTAGGTATATTTAGTCCCCGATGAACCGCCGTTGGTCCAGGTAATGGAATCCCCGTTGCCGTGGTTTCCCCAGGCTGAGGCAAAATAGCTGGAATTGATAACTGCGTAGGCGACCCCTCCGGTCGCCAACACTCCGACAAGACATCCGATTACGGCAACATAGAGAGGCTTCGCGTGGCCCTTTCGATGAAGCGGCTCACCCGCAGCGGTATTAAGGACGCGATCTGCAAGATTGCTATCGGCTTGGATGGACTCGAAGGCCTGCTTGATTTGATTGGATTTCACGGTCGCCCTCCTCTAGGATGAATTTGAGCTTCGATCGACCACGAGCTAAACGCGTTCGAACGGTCGCGGCTGGTACATGCAACAACTCGGCAATCTCTGAGGTCGAAAAGCCCAGATAGTAATAGAGCACGATGGGGATACGGAATCGTTCCGGAAGCCGCATGACATCTGACAGGACGGCCTTGGTCTCATCCTGCGCTGTCGAAAGCGACTCGGCCAGGTTCTCAATATCCTCCACACGCCTCCATGGCTTTCGAAAGAGAGATTTGCATTCATTGATCGTGACCCGGATAAGCCATCGACGAAGATGTTCCCAGCTTTCAAATTGCGCATCGCTTTTGAGTAACTTCAGAAAGACGTCTTGAGCGACATCGTCGGCGTCGGCGCGATCACGCAGGTACGTCAACGCGATCCGAAACACGACATCCCGGTGGTCTTCGACCACCTGTCTAAATGCTTGTTCTTCCATAATCACCTCCCGGTGACGTTAATAATTCTTGGTGAGGCCCTCACCTTAAATACGCTCTTGTCGGGCGAAATGTTTCAAATTCAAGCAGGAAAAACCTACCAAAATAAACCTGTCCCTTTTTGGCAGGTCTCCAACGGATCAACGGAACGCAACAGGTTGAGCATGCACAAGCGAGCGGCCCCCAGAGCGTACAAGGTGGCATGAAAAAGGCAGGGCATTGACCTTTTGGTCATGCCCTGCCTTTTGAATGACAGATTGTAGCTCTGGGGGCCGCGCAGCGACGGAGGTCGCCGCCGTTCGTTAGAACGGCGGAACTAATTACTCCTCGTCGTTGTCCTTGGCCTCTTCGGCGTCGTCGGTGTCCACGAGTTGGTTGAGCAGCTCGTCGAGGGAAGCCATGTCCTCGTTGATGGCACCGTTGGCGGGAGCCTTCTTGTCGTCGATCGGGGCGCCCAGGAGCTCCTCGTCGGCGTCGGCGTGATGCGTCGGCGCAGCGGAGGTGCCCAGCAGGATATCGTCCGGACCGTCGGGGCTAAAGACCATCTGCAGCAGCTGCGAGAGGTCTTCCTCGTCGGCAACGTCGTCGTTGTTCTCGAGGATGTAGAGCAGGTCGTGGGCCTCCAGGCCGTCACGGAGCTCCTCGATCGCCTTGGCACCGATGCCGTCGATGCGCAGCAGATCCTCCTCGGACTTGCCGACCAGGTCGCCGACCGTCTCGATGCCGACCTCGCTGAACTTGTTGGTCCAGCGCTGCGACACGCCCAGGTCGTCGAACAGGTACAGGCGAGCCTTCTCGGCGGAGATGGTGTGGCCGTTGCGGGTGAACGAACCGTCAGCACCACCGAACTCGTCGTAGCCGGCCCAGTCGAGCTGCTGCGGGAGCTGCTCGTCCAGATCCTTGAGCTCCACAGGAGCCCACTCGGGCAGCGACTTGGCGTTGGGCGAAGCCGGGCCGTCGATGTCCACGTAGCCATCGGCCGTGCGATACGTCAGCTTGGCGTTGGCGTACGGCTTGAGGCCAGTACCAGCCGGGATCTTCTTACCGACGATGACGTTGGACTTAAGGTCGAGCAGGTGGTCGACCTTGCCCTCGATGGCAGCCTCGGTAAGGACGCCGGCGGTACGGATGAACGAAGCGCTCGACAGCCAGGAGTCGATGTTGGACGCGACCTTGAGCGTACCCAGGATGACGGGCTCGGCAACAGGAGCCTGACCGCCCAGACGGGCAACGCGCTCGACCTCGTCAGCGAACTCGTAGCGGTCGACGTACTGACCAAGCAGGTACTTGGAGTCGCCGGGGTTGGTGATCTGAACGCGACGCAGCATCTGACGTGCGAGCACCTCGATGTGCTTGTCGTTCAGGTCGACGCCCTGGCTGGTGTAGACGTCCTTGACGCTCTCGACGAAGGTGTGCATCGTCGACTCGATGTCGGTCAGCTTGCGCAGGTTGCGGAAGTTGACGAAGCCCTTGGTGATCTGGTCGCCGGCGCGAACCTCGCAGCCGTCCTCGATCTCGGGCATAAAGCGCACCGAAGCGGGGACGCGACGCTCGTCGAGGACACGGGTGTGATCCTCGGAGTCGGTGAGCGTCAGCACGTACTCGGACTTCTCGGGCTTAATCGAGAGGTGACCGGAGTACGGAGCCAGCTCGGCCTCGCGACCCAGGATCTTCTCGTTGACGTTGCCGACGATATCGAACATACGGCTGACCGTAGGCAGACCCTGCGTAATATCGTCGACGCCAGCGACGCCGCCGGAGTGAATGGTACGCATCGTAAGCTGCGTACCGGGCTCGCCGATGGACTGGGCGGCAATAATGCCGACTGCGGTACCGATGGCGACCGGACGACGGGTGGAAAGATCCCAGCCGTAGCACTTCTGGCACACGCCGTACTTGGAGCGGCAGGTGAGCAGCGCGCGGAGCTTGACCTTCTTGAGGCCCGCATCGACCATCTTCTGGATGTCGGCGACCTTCTCGATGTAGCCGTCCTGCTCAAAGAGCACGGTGCCATCGGGAGCCACGACGTCCTCGATGAAGCAACGGCCGACGAGGTCGGTGTTGAGGTCGGTGGTGCCGGGGATGATGAGGTTGTAGGTGACGCCCTCGTGCGTACCGCAGTCCTCCTCGCGGACGATGACGTCCTGGGCCACGTCGACCAGACGACGGGTCAGGTAACCAGAGTCCGAGGTGTGGGATGCGGTATCGACCAGACCCTTACGGGCGCCGTAGGTCGAAATGAAGTACTCGAGCGGCAGCAGGCCCTCGCGGAAGTTCGCCTTAATGGGAAGGTCGATCGTCTCGCCGGACATGTCTGCCATCAGGCCACGCATGCCACCGAGCTGACGCAGCTGGGTCTTAGAACCACGGGCGCCGGAGTCGGCCATCATGTAGAGCGGGTTCTCCTCGTCGAACATATCGAGCATGAGCGCTGCAACCTTATCGGTACAAGCGGTCCACTCGTTAACGACTTCGATGTGGCGCTCCGTCTCGTTGATGAAGCCCTCCTCGAAGTACTCGTTGATCTGGTCGACGTTGGCCTGGGCGCGGTCAAGCAGCTCCTGCTTCTCGGCAGGGATGAGAGCGTCCCACACCGAGATGGTGAGGCCGGCGCGGGTAGCGTAGTGGAAGCCGGAGTACTTGATGGCGTCGAGGATCGGGCCGACCTTGGCCTCGGGGTAACGATCGCAGCAGTCCGCAACCAGCTTGGCCACGTCGCCCTTGACCATCTTGTAGTTCATGAACTCATAGTCTTCGGGCAGGCACTGGCGGTTGAAGATGATGCGGCCGATAGAGGTCTCGAAGCGCGCGGTCTTGTTGCCGGTGACGTCGTAGTCGACAAACTCGTTCTTGCCGTTCTTGACGCGGAAGATACGGGTGCCGTCCTCGTTGATGACGTTGGCGTTCTCGGCGGACACGCGGACCTGAATCTTGGCCTGCATGTCGACCTCGGAGCGGCAGTCATAGGCGTGCAGCGCGTCGTCGAAACTCGAGAACACGTGGTTCTCGCCCGGCAGACCGTCGCGGACCTGGGTCAGGTAGTACACACCGATGATCATGTCCTGCGAGGGGATGTTGACCGGCTTGCCGGATGCCGGCGAGCGCAGGTTGTTCGCAGAGAGCATGAGCACGCGGGCCTCGGCCTGAGCCTGGCTGGACAGCGGCACGTGGACAGACATCTGGTCGCCGTCGAAGTCGGCGTTGAAGGGCGAGCAGACCAGCGGGTGCAGGTGGATAGCCTTGCCCTCGACCAGCACCGGCTCAAAGGCCTGGATGGACAGACGGTGCAGGGTCGGTGCACGGTTGAGCAGCACGACGCGGCCGTCGATGACCTCTTCGAGGATGTCCCACACAAAGGTGGCACCGCGGTCGATAGCGCGCTTGGCGCCCTTGATGTTCTCGACCTTGCCGAGCTCGACCAAGCGCTTCATGACGAAGGGCTTGAAGAGCTCCAGCGCCATGGTCTTGGGCAGACCGCACTGGTGCAGCAGCAGCTTGGGGTCGGTAACGATAACCGAACGGCCGGAGTAGTCGACACGCTTACCCAGCAGGTTCTGACGGAAACGACCCTGCTTGCCCTTGAGGGCCTCGGCGAGCGACTTGAGCGGGCGACCGCCACGGCCAGAGACCGGGCGACCACGACGGCCGTTGTCGAACAGGGCGTCCACGGACTCCTGGAGCATGCGCTTCTCGTTGTTCACGATGATCGCAGGGGCGTCCAGGTCGAGCAGGCGCTTGAGTCGGTTGTTACGGTTGATCACGCGACGGTACAGGTCGTTGAGGTCGGACGCGGCGAAGCGGCCGCCGTCGAGCTGGACCATCGGGCGCAGATCGGGCGGAATGACCGGGATGACGTCCAGGATCATGTTCGCGGGGCTGTTGCCGCCCTTCAGGAAGGCGTCAACGACCTCGAGGCGCTTAACGGCCTTCTCACGCTTCTGCTTCTGGGAGTCCTCGTCGGCGATGATGGCCTTGAGCTTCTCGGCCTCGGAAGGAAGGTCGATGGCAGCGAGCAGGTCGCGGACGGCCTCGGCACCCATGCCACCCTTGAAGTACATGGAGTAGTAACGGGTCATCTCGCGGAACAGCGGCTCATCGGAGATAAGGTCGCGCTCGGTGAGCTTCATGAAGGCGTTGAAAGCGTCCGTGCGGAGCTGCTTCTCGTCCTTGCACTCTTCCTCGATGTCAACGGTGCCGGAGGCGATCTCCTCGGGGGTCAGCGGCTCCTCGTCGGAGAACTCGTCAAAGTTCTCGGGGTCGCCCTGCTCCTTGAGGGACTCGATCTGGCGGGCGCACTCGGCATCGATCTCTTCCAGATCGGCGGCGAGCTCCTCGCGCAGGTCGTCGGCGTCGGCCTCGCGGGCCTCATAGTCAACCTCGGTGATGATGTAGCTGGCGAAGTACAGAACCTTCTCGAGGTCCTTGGACTTGATGTCGAGCATACGGCTCATCGGGAAGCTCGTGGGGCTCTTGAAGTACCAGATGTGGGACACGGGAGCGGCGAGCTCGATGTGGCCCATGCGATCACGACGCACCTTGGCCGAGGTGACCTCGACGCCGCAGCGCTCGCAGACGATGCCCTTAAAGCGGATGCCCTTGTACTTGCCGCAGGAGCACTCCCAGTCCTTGGCGGGACCGAAGATCTTCTCGCAGAACAGGCCGTCCTTCTCGGGCTTGAGGGTACGGTAATTGATGGTCTCCGGCTTCTTGACCTCACCGTGCGACCAGGAACGGATCTGGTCGGCGGAGGCAAGGGAGATCTTTACCGAGTCAAAATCAGTAGCTTCGAAATCTGCCACAGTCAACTACTCCTTATCAGTGGTCGTGGCGGCGACAGCCTCGGGCGCCTCGGTGGTCTCGGCGTCCTCGGCCTCGACGTCGGCGTCAACGCCGGCGAGCGCAGCCAGGTCGTCGAGAGCGGAGGTCTCCTCGGCGGTCACAGGTGCGGAGGCGTCCTCG
Organism: Collinsella sp. AF39-11AT; assembly: GCF_003474585.1. NCBI lineage: Bacteria > Bacillati > Actinomycetota > Coriobacteriia > Coriobacteriales > Coriobacteriaceae > Collinsella > Collinsella sp. AF39-11AT. The sequence goes on from NZ_QROG01000001.1 coordinate 95,772, forward strand.
TCGGCATCGTGCATGGGCTCGATGTCCAGTGCGAGGGAGCGAATCTCCTTGACGAGAACCTTGAAGGACTCGGGGATACCCGGGACAGGAACGTTCTCGCCCTTGACGATAGACTCGTAGGTCTTGACGCGGCCCACGGTATCGTCGGACTTGACGGTCAGGATCTCCTGCAGGACGTTGGAAGCACCGTAAGCGTACAGTGCCCAAACTTCCATCTCGCCGAAGCGCTGGCCGCCGAACTGAGCCTTGCCGCCCAGAGGCTGCTGGGTAACCAGGCTGTAAGGGCCGGTCGAACGGGCGTGGATCTTGTCGTCGACCATGTGGCCGAGCTTGAGGATGTAGGACGTACCCACGGTAATGGGCTCGCGGAACTCCTCGCCGGTGCGGCCGTCGAACAGACGGGTCTTGCCGCGCTCGTCAAGCTGGGTGACGAACTCGGGGCGCATGTGATCGCCAAAGGCAGCGGTGGCCTTGTTGAGCATGTTCTTGTTGGCGCGACGGATGACCTCGGCGATCTCGTCCTCCTTGGCGCCGTCGAAGACGGGCGTCGCGGTGAAGAACGGACCGGGGACGTACTTGTCGGAGTCGGCCTGCTCGGTATCCCAACCGCACGCAGCAGCCCAGCCGAGGTGGCACTCGAGCAGCTGGCCGACGTTCATACGCGAAGGAACGCCCAGCGGGTTGAGGATAACGTCGATCGGGGTACCGTCAGCCATGTAGGGCATGTCCTCGACCGGCAGAACGTTACAAATAACACCCTTGTTGCCGTGGCGGCCGGCGATCTTATCGCCCTGCTGGATCTTACGACGCTGGGCGACGTAGACGCGCACCTGCTCGTTGACGCCGGGGGCCAGGTCGTCGCCGTTCTCGCGGCTAAAGCGGACGACGTCGATGACGCGGCCGTAAGCGCCGTGAGGCATCTTAAGGGAGGTGTCGCGGACGTCGTGGGCCTTGGCACCGAAGATGGCGCGCAGCAGGCGCTCCTCGGCGGTCAGAGCGCTCTCGCCCTTAGGCGTGACCTTGCCGACCAGGATGTCGCCAGGGCCGACCTCGGCGCCGATACGGATGATGCCGTCCTCGTCGAGGTTGGCAAGCATGTCCTCGGAGAGGTTCGGGATCTCGCGGGTGATCTCCTCGGGGCCGAGCTTGGTGTCGCGGGCGTCGATCTCGTGACGGGTGATGTTGATGGTCGTCAGCAGGTCCTCGGCCACCAGGCGCTCGGACACGACGATACCGTCCTCGTAGTTAAAGCCTTCCCACGGCATGTAGGCCACGGTGAGGTTCTGGCCCAGTGCGAGCTCGCCGTGATCGGTCGAAGGACCGTCGGCCAGAGGCTCGCCCTGCTCAACGGTGTCACCGACGCGCACGAGCGGACGGTGGTTGATGCAGGTGGACTGGTTGGAGCGCTGGTACTTGGCCAGGTGATACTCGTCCATGCCGCCGGCATGCTTGACGATGATCTTGGCGGCGTCGGCAAAGATGACCTCGCCGGCGTTCTTGGCCAGGGTGACCTCGCCGGAGTCCAGAGCGGCGCGACGCTCCATGCCGGTACCGACATAGGGAGCGGCGGGGTGAACCAGCGGCACGGCCTGGCGCTGCATGTTAGCGCCCATCAGCGTACGCTTGGCGTCGTCGTGCTCAAGGAACGGGATCAGCGTGGCTGCGACGGAGAGCATCTGACGCGGCGAGACGTCCATGTAGTCGACGTCCTCGACGGGCACGTCGGCGGGAGCGCCGAAGGAGCCGTCGAAGTCGCGGGTACGGGCGATCACGGTGTGCGGGCGGACGATCTTGCCCTCGGCATCGGTCGTGATGAACTCGTTGGTCTTGGGATCGAGCGGCGTGTTGGCCGGCGCGATGACGTGCTTCTCTTCCTCGTCAGCGGTCATCCAGTCGATCTGGTCGGTGGCAACGCCGTTCTCGACGCGACGGAACGGGGCCTCGATGAAGCCATACTCGTTGACGCGGGCGTAGAGGGCGAGCGAGCCGATCAGGCCGATGTTGGGGCCTTCGGGGGTCTCGATCGGGCACATGCGGCTGTAGTGCGAGTTGTGAACGTCGCGGACGGCCGTCGGCACGTTGGTGCGGCGGCTGGAGCCGGACTTGTGGCCGGCAAGACCACCAGGGCCGAGTGCGGACAGACGGCGCTTGTGGGTCAGACCGGTCAGGGGGTTCGCCTGGTCCATGAACTGCGAGAGCTGCGAGGAACCGAAGAACTCCTTGATGGAGGCCACGATCGGGCGGATGTTGATGAGCGACTGCGGGGTGATCTCGTCGATGTCCTGGGAGCTCATGCGCTCACGGACGACGCGCTCCATACGGCTCATGCCGATACGGAACTGGTTGGCGACGAGCTCGCCGACGGTGCGGATGCGGCGGTTGCCGAAGTGGTCGATGTCGTCGACCTTGAAGCCCTGCTCGCCGGCAGCGAGGGACAGGAGGTAGCGCAGCGTCGCGACGATATCCTCGTCGGTGAGCACCGTGACCTCTTCTTCGGTGGTGAGGTTGAGTTTCTTGTTGACCTTGTAACGACCGACGCGGGCCAGATCGTAGCGCTGCGGGTTAAAGAGCAGGCCCTCGAGCAGGCTACGGGAAGCGTCCACGGTGGGAGGCTCGCCCGGGCGCAGGCGACGGTAGATCTCGATGAGGGCGTCCTCGCGGGTAAGGGCGGTGTCGCGCTCCAGGGTGCGCTTGATCACATCGGAGTTGCCGAGCAGCTCGATGATGTCGTCGTTGGTGACGGCGATGCCAAGGGCGCGCAGGAACATCGTGGCGCTCTGCTTGCGCTTACGGTCGATGGAGACCATGAGCTGGTCGCGCTTGTCGACCTCAAACTCAAGCCAGGCACCGCGGGACGGGATGATCTGGGCCTTGTAGATCTGCTTGCCCGAATCCATCTCGGAGCTGTAGTACACGCCCGGGGAGCGGACGAGCTGCGAGACGACGATACGCTCGGTACCGTTGATGATGAAGGTGCCCTGATCGGTCATCATGGGGAAGTCGCCCATAAAGACGAGCTGCTCCTTGATCTCGCCGGTCTCCTTGTTGGTGAGACGGACGTCGGTCAGAAGCGGAGCCTGATAGGTCATATCCTTCTCGCGGCACTCCTCGACGGTGTGCGCGGGGTCGCCGAACTGATGCTCGCCGAAGGTAACCTCGAGAACATGGTTCTGGCTCTGGATGGGGCTGGATTCCTTGAACGCCTCACGAAGGCCCTCGTCCTTAAAACGCTCAAAGGATTCCCTTTGAACAGAGATAAGGTTGGGGAGCTCCATGGCCTCCGGGATTTTCCCGAAGCTGACGCGCTTGCGCTCAGTGGCAGTGTATGCGTAGGTCACCAGGTTTTTCCTCCTTCACGGAAATGCTCGGTGGGTTGGCGAGGCATAGCTTCGCCAGTTATCGCAACCTAATAGTTTATCAGGTACCGACCGTTGGGCAAGAAAAGCCTTGACGCGATTGAGTTTTTGGAGTAGCAAAGTTTTTCGACAGAAAACACGCAGGTAGATGTATGTGTATCGAACATCTGTTCATATATTTTATGTGAACAGAGAGCTAGCAATCGCAGCTCTTATAAAAAACGGGCGCGAACCGAGGTCCACGCCCGTAAATGTCGGTGCCCGAAGGCTTACTTGCGCATCAATCCGCCGCGCTCGTCGATGGCGTCCCAGAAGGCATCGGCAAAGCGGGGGTCGTTTGCAGCCATGAGGGCGTTAGTGGCCATCCAACCAGAGGGAGTGCCGGTGTCGTAGCCCGACAGCGGGTCGATGACGACGGCGTACATGGCCTCGCGGTCGAGCGAACGGGCCATGGCGTCGGTGAGCTGGATCTCGCCGCCCTTACCGGCCTGCTGATCGGCCAGCAGGTCCATGACTAGCGGGCTCAGCAGGTAGCGACCGACGATGTACAGGTTGGACGGAGCAGCCTCGGGAGCGGGCTTCTCAACCAGACCGCCGATACGCCAGACAGCGCCCGGCTCTGCATCGGCAACGTCCTCGGCACCCTCGAGCGAACCGACGCGCTCACCGGCGATAACGCCGTAGCGGCTGACTTCCTCGGGCGAGCAAGCAGCGACGGCGATAACCGAAGCGCCACCGTGCTCCTTGGAAACGGCGAGCATCTTGTCGCAGATGTCGCGATTAGGCACAACGTAGTCGCCCAGAAGAACCAGGAAGTTCTCCCCTGCTACGGCGTCGGCAGCAGAGCGGATAGCATGGCCGAGGCCCTTGGCCTCGTACTGATAACGGAAGTCGACCGGCATACCGCCAGCGTGGGCGACGGCATCGGCATAGGCGTTCTTGCCGCGCTCGCGCAGCAGGTTCTCGAGCGAGCGATCGGGCTGGAAGTAGTTCAGTAGCTCGGGCTTACCGGGAGAAGTAACGATGATGGCGTCGTCGACTTCCTCGGGGTCGAGCGCCTCCTCGACGACGTACTGAATGACGGGCTTGTCGAGCACCGGCAGCATCTCTTTGGGCGTGCACTTGGTGCCAGGCAGAAAACGCGTGCCAAGACCGGCGGCGGGGATGATTGCCTTCATGTTATTCAAAGATCCTTTCGCAGGCGCAAAAGCGCCCCATGCGTGCGGCACACAGCCGCAGACCAAATTGCGATACCCAAGCATCTTACCGCTGGAACTATATGTCGCTACAAGGCAGGGACAATTCTTCAGCAGGTCAACGCAAATTATTGCTCGAATGGTGCAATTTTATTACCCAACGGTAGTGACCCCAAAGCACTGCAAACGGCAGTAATTTGCATGCCGAGCCAGCAAAATAGAGGGGTCATAACAAAAAAGACGGGGCTCGCAACGCGAACCCCGTCTGCAAAGAAATCTGGCGAGAAAGCCTGATTACTTGAGGGTGACAGCAGCGCCAGCAGCCTCGAGCTTCTCCTTGGCAGCCTCGGCGTCCTCCTTCTTGGCACCCTCGAGAACAGCCTTGGGAGCGCCCTCGACGACCTCCTTGGCCTCCTTCAGGCCAAGGTTGGTGAGCTCACGGACGGCCTTGATGACCTGGATCTTGTTGTCGCCGAAGCCCTCGAGCACGACGTCAAACTCGGTCTTCTCCTCGGCCTCAGCAGCGCCAGCAGCGGGAGCGGCGACAACAGCGGCAGGAGCAGCGGCGGAAACGCCGAAGGTGTCCTCGATAGCCTTGACGAGCTCGGAAGCCTCGAGAAGGGTCATTTCCTTAAGAGCATCGATGATCTCATCGGTGGTAAGCTTAGCCATTTCTAAGTCCTTTCGGTTTCCGTGTCTGTGCACGGAGATCAGTTAAAACACGGCGCGAATGCGCCAGGGGCGCGGCGTTGCCGCCGCGGGTGAAAACAGCGACTAGGCTGCCTTCTGCTCGGAGACCTGCTGGATCGAACGAGCGAGACCAGAGGAAACGCCGTTGACGCAGACAGCGATGTCGCGAGCGAAACCGGAGATGAGACCGGCGATCTGGCCGAGAAGCTGATCCTTGGTGGGCAGCTCGGCGATAGCCTTAACATCATCAGCGGAAACGGCCTTGCCGTCGGAGATACCGCCCTTGATCTCAAGGACGCCCTTGGACTTAGCGGAGAAGTCCTTAAGGGCCTTAGCGGCCTCGACCGGCTCGGACTCGTAGAACACATAAGCGACGGGGCCGGCGAGGATCTCGTCGAGCTCGGGCTGCTCCTGGTTCTTGAGAGCGATCTTGACCAGGTTGTTCTTGTAGACCTTCATCTCGGCGCCGCACTCGCGAAGCTGATGACGCAGCTCCTGAGCCTGCTTAACCGTCAGACCGTTGTAGTTGACGACGAACAGACCGGCGTTCTCGGCGATACGGGACTCGATCTCTGCAACCTTGTCGATTTTGTACTGCTGGGGCATGAATTACACCTCCTCGAATTCTTTCCGGGCACGGTCCGCCACAAGGACGTGACGGGGGCATGTCCAAAAAGAAAGCCCCCGCGCTGCATGAGCGACGGGGGCGAGAAGACATATCTACTCGACCACCTCGGCTGGCGGGATATCCCATTAAGCTCGCGGGCGATGCCCGTTTGCACCGGCTGTCTCTGGCAGCGGATTCGTGCGTGAACCGAAAGTATTATGGCGGGGACCCCGGCGTCGGTCAACGGGCACGAGGATTCGCACACAAACCCTGCATACGCTCCGGTCGGGAGGGGCAGGGCGAGTTTTCCGCTCGGTCAAGTCCTGGGCTCGCACGAAGGCCACATTAAGTGGCCTTCGGCTCGTGCGGAATCTACGGAAAACTCGCCCTGCCCCTCCCGACCGGAGCTACGTTGCCTTTGTTGCGAATCCTCGTGCCCGTTGGCCGGCGCGCCCCACGCATAACTCTTAGGTCGGTGGGCTGATGGGTTGGGTCTCGTTGGGCTACAGGGTTGAAACGAAGTTTGACAGGCGGCGGAGGCCTTCGTCCAGATCTTGATCGGAGACGCAGTAGCTTAGGCGGATGTGGCCTTCGCAGTTGAAGCAATCGCCGGGAACGAGGGCGACTCCCGCCTCCTTGATGGCGCGGATGCAGAACTCCTCGCTCGTTATGCCGAATTGCTTGATGCTTGGGAAGGTGTAGAAGGCGCCCGCGGGCTCCACTACGTCGAGGCCCATGGCGTCTAAGGCTGCGAGTACGCGTTCGCGGCGGGCTCGGTAGACTTTGAGCATAGGGGTTGGGTCGACGGTCAGGGCTCGCGTTGCGGCGTCCATCTCAAAGGAGACGGCGCTCGATACTAAGTATTGGTGGGCCTTTGCGATCTCGGCGATGACGGGAGCTGCCGCTGCGAGCCAGCCCAAGCGCCAGCCGGTCATAGCCCAGGGCTTGGAGAAGCTCTCGATGACCACTGTCTGATCGCGCAGCTCAGGGTGGCGCTGGGCAAAGCGCTCGTAGCCATCCACATAGACGAGGCGGTTGTACACGTCGTCGCAGACCACGTAGATGCCCGCCTGCTCCGCCACGCGCGCTACGGCGTCGAGTGAGGCCGCGCTGAGAATGCAGCCCGTGGGATTGTTGGGCGAGCAGATAACGATGGCCTTGGTCGCCGGGGTCACACAGGCGCGAAGCGCTTCCTCGTCAATCTGGAATTGCGCAGGCTCCGTATCCAAAAAGGCCGCTTTGGCGTGATTGGCTACGACGATGCTCTCGTACAGGCCAAAGGCCGGCGTGGGGATAATGACCTCGTCGCCGGGGTTGAGCATAGCCATGAATGTTGCCGACAGGGCCTCGGTCGCGCCGTCGGTCAGGATGACCTCGTCGGCCGAAAACGCAAGGCCCGCTTCGCCCATATATGCGGATAGCGCCTCGCGCAGGGCGGGGCGACCGTTGTTGGGCGGATAGTGCGTGTCACCGCGGTCCAACGCGGCGGTCACCTCGGCGCTAATCACATCGGGCGTGGGAAAGTCGGGCTCGCCAAGCGCAAGCGCGATGCACCCTGGGTGCTGGGCGGCGAGCGCGTTAATCCGACGGATGCCGGAGGGCTTGAGCGTGGCAAGCGAGGTGTTCATAGGCAGACGCATGGCGTTCCTTTCGTAAGGGTTGCACTAGGATAGCGCGGCGAGGCGCCACCAGACGGTGTAACCTAAACGGAAACCAACCGGAAAGGAGGCGGCATGGAGACGATCGCGCGCGGCGATAAGCCCAAGACGTTGCAAACCATTGCGTATATCAGCATTCCCGAGAGCGCCGATCTTGAGTTTTTGCTCTGGGACCTGCAGGATGCCATCGCCGCCTATGCACAGCTTTCCGGCACTGTACTCCCCCGACCGGTCGACTTGAAGGCGGATGATGACGATGCTGCCGCCGATGGCCTCGTGCTCGCCGTTGATGATGCATTTGATGACGGGGCGATGATCACTGTCGAGCAGATGCTCGATCGCCTTGGGAATGCAGAGACACGCGTCTATGTCGTCGTGCAGGTTGCCCACAGAAGCACCGAGGGGGCGCACATGCCCGTCAAGCGCCTGCGGGAAGCTTGCGAGCTCCGTAAACTAACGTGGTGCGGCGGTGTTACCATCTGCGCCGGCAGCGGCATCGCGGCGCTTCGCCATTCCCCACGCATGGGCCTCTTACGCCGGCCATTTTCGGAAGCGATGGACAAGCTCGTGGGTGCGGTGCGTATGGGTTGCTCGGTTGAGCATGCGCAGCGACTCGGCGGCGGCAGTGCCGAGGACATCGACACCAATGGCATGGTTTGCGCCGAGCCAGCCGTGCCCGCGCCGATCTGGCGAGGCGTTCTGAAACACCTCGGCGCCCGCACTCAATCAATAATCTAAATTAATAAGCTGCCCAGTCAACGGCTTCACTCCAACGCTCGACAAGCCGCTCCAAACGCCACGCCGCGTTGGCAGGACTCGTCGACGGCAGCACGATGGCAGGTAGCCCCGTCCGCTCTTGTAGATATCGTTTGTAGAGCCGCCCGGCCGCGCCGCCGTTGCAGATAACGACCTCAATCGGCGTGACATCGGTAATGCGCTCGATATGTGCCGGCACAACGTTGCGAATGCTCGCGTCGCTCGAGCCCTTAATGTCGCAACTCTCGATCACATCCCACAGGGCCACGCCGCCGTTCAGCAGCATGGATCGCTTGGCAGCAATGGAGGCATCGAGCGTCGCGGGCTCACCGCTTGCCAAAGGATCGCCCTCGTTGGGTGGCACGAGCACACCGAGGCACGCGGCCATCACGCGCCAAAAGCGATTCTGGGGATTGCCGTAATAAAAGGCATTGGTACGCGAAAGCACTGAGGGAAACGACCCCAACACCAAGATGCGCGAGTGCTGGTCGAACACGGGCTCGAACCCGTGCTCAATATGTTGATAGCCCTCGTCAGGCGTTGCCATGACCTAGGCCCTCGACAGATAGCGCACCTCGTAGGGCGCAAGCTCAAGAGTACCCGTCAGCTCAACCGTGGGCGCGCCGTCGGCAAGCAGGTCAACAAAGGACCCGTTGAGCTCGCCAGCGCCAAAGGTGTAAGGCTCGTCCACGGCATTCACCGCCACGAGTACCGTCGCGCCGTCGCAGGCGCGCTCGAACAGCAGCTGCTTGTTCTGGATCACCACGTTGCGATAGGCACCGTAGTTGAGAGCACGGGCCGCCGCGTCGTCGGCCGAGCGAAGGTGCGTGAGCTGCGTGACGAACGCCGTCAGCTCGTTGGGCGCAGGCTCATCGAGCGCAGGTCGCAGCGCCCAGTCACCATCGGGGCCGCCCTTTTCGCCGGCAATCCCCCACTCGCTGCCATAGTAGACACACGGAATGCCCGGCATGCCAAAGAGCATGCCATAGGCGGGACGCAGGCACGACTTGTCGGTGAGGATGCTCGCCAGGCGCGGCACGTCGTGGTTGTCGACAAACGACAGCAGGTGTTTGCCGCGGTAGATGCACCACGGATCGCCGCCAAACTGGCGATGCAGCGAATGCGCGATCTCGAACATGTTGACCGAGTTAAAGCTGGAGCACAGGCCCTTGTAGCACTCGTAGTTGGTGCAGGAGTCGAGCATCTCGTCGTTGACGATCTGGTTGTAGTCGCCGTGGAGCGTCTCGCCGATCAGCACAAAGTCGGGCTTGAGCTCACGGGTAAAGGCATGCAAACGACGCATGAAATCACGGTCAAGCATATAGGCAACGTCCAGGCGCAGGCCGTCGACGCCAAAGACCTCGGCCCAACGACGCACGGACTCGAGCAGGTAATCGACCACGGCGGGGTTTTGCAGGTTGAGCTTCACAAGCTCAAAATGGCCCTCCCAGCCCTCGTACCAAAAGCCGTCACTATAGCAGGAATCGCCGTCAAAACTGATGTGGAACCAGTCCTTGTAGGGCGAGTCCCACTTACGCTCCTGCACGTCGCGGAAGGCCCAAAAGCCACGACCGACGTGGTTGAAGACGGCATCGAGCACCACGCGGATGCCATGGGCGTGCAGCGTCTCGCACACGGCGGCAAAGTCGGCGTCGCCACCTAGGCGGCGGTCGATGTGGCGCAGGCTGCGCGTGTCGTAGCCATGGCTGTCGGATTCGAGCGGCGGGTTAATGAGCACAGCACCGATGCCGAGCTCTTGCAGGTAGTCGGCCCATTGGGCGATCTTCATGATGGGCGCATCGGGGTTGGGCGCGGCGTTGGCAGCCTGAGCGAGTTCATCCTCGGCAACGGGGGCGGCGTTTTCGCGCGGAGCTCCGCAAAAGCCCAGCGGATAGATCTGATAGAACGTCGTCTCGTATGCCCACATAGCAACCTCCCGGTAAGCTCAACACAACGACATCCATTGTATGCCCGGCTTGTATCCTCTTCCCCAAAATAAGTTGCGGTGAAATAATTCCTGCTTGGGCCTTCAGAGGCCTTAAACAGGAGCTATTCCACCGCAGCTGATGAGGGGACGTGATTAGGCGACGGGCTTTGCGCGGCGTATGGCTGGGAACAGTACGGTGATGGCAAGGATGACGCCCACGACGGTAATCGCCCCGCCCGCAAAGCCAATCCAAGCGATACCGGGACCCGAAACCACGGCGCCGCCGATTGCGGTGCCCGTGCCGATACCGAGGTTAAACAGGCCCGAGAAGATCGACATGGCGACGGCCGACGAATCCGCCGGCGTGTACTTGATGAGCTCGGCCTGGAACGCAACGTTAAAGGCCGTGGAGCAGCAGCCCCATAGCGCGCAGACGGCAAGCACTGCTACGAGCGACGATGCGACCGGACCCACGAGCAGCAGAGCCACCGGCACGCCGGAGAGCGTGATAGCCAAGAACGGGAAGCGATGCCCATCGAACAGGCGGCCAAACAGCCAGCTTCCGAGCAGACCAGAGCAGCCAAACGCCGTCAGCGTCATGGTAATAGCGCTTGCGTCGACGTGCGCGACCTGCGCCAGGAACGGCTCGATATAGCTGTAACCCGCATAATAGCCGGTCGCCATAAAGACCGTGACCGCGTAGAGCGCAATCAGGAACGGGTTCTTGAGCAGCTCGGGCAGCTGTTTGACGGTAAAGCGCTCGCCCGCCGGCATGGCCGGGAACACCGCGGCCTGGTAGACAACCGCGACAGCCGAGAGGGCCCCGACCGCGGCGAATGTCATGCGCCAGCCCACGGCCAGTCCGATGGCGCGGCCGATCGGCAGGCCAAAGATCTGCGCGATGGACGAGCCCGTGGCGATCATGCTAATGGCGAGCGCCCCGTGGCGACTGTCGACCAGGCGCGAGGCCATAATCGAGGCGACCGACCAGAACACGGCATGTGCGCAAGCGACCACCAGGCGCGCACAGACCAGGATGGGATATGTCGGTGCCACAGCGGACAGGAACTGACCCAGAGAAAACACGGCGAGCACGCCGAGCAGCATACGCTTGAACTCAAAGCGCGAGGCAAACACCATGAGTGGCAGCGACAGCAGCATGACGCCCCAAGCATAGACCGAGATCATGATGCCTGCCTGGGCCTCGGTGAGCGAGAACGACGCGGCGATATCAGTCAGAAGGCCGATGGGCATGAACTCCGACGTGTTGAACACGAACGCACAGCAGGCGAGCCCGATAAGCGGGAGCCACTGCCTGAGTGCGATACCACCTTGCTTTGTTTGGGCCATATAGGAAAACCTCTCCGATTATCTTGAGCGGTGGGCGATTATAGCAATGAGAAGTCTATAAAATGAGCAACAAAAGAATTCTTGGAAAACGATCGTTAACAGACGGCGCGCCAATTCTACTTAGAAAGCAAGGTACGCAGGAACTCAATGTCGAAAACGCGGCTTCATCTTCGGGCTATCGCGCCTGCTCGGATACGCACAAGGACACCCCCATGAGCACGTCAATTTCGAGCCAACTCGCAACCGCACAATGAACTAGCAAAAGAAGGATATAAGCAAACGCCCCATAATAAAGTCCCTCATGTACAAGCGCCGTCACTGAAAGTGCCGACGGCAGCGCCGCACTCGAAACTACCCATCCAACAAGAACCTGGATAGCGCAACTTGCAACCAGGTTCCATGCCACTAGCAGCGTTGCGGGACGCGCGATTTCTCTGCAGGAGGAACGAAGCACCGTGACCGAACGCATGATGTAGCGTGGTGCAAACCGAATGCCTCGTAGTCCCCTCTGCTCCACGCCCGCATCTTCAATTAACACGAATACGAACGACGCGGAAAGAAGCGTCACGATTACTGCCACCACAAGCGAGCACAACACCCCGAGCTGGCTGCTCGCAAGCGAGGCAAAGACTACAATTGCCGATAAAATCAAGTGAACCAAATAAATTAGCAGCGCCCCAGAAATCTGGAGGGGAACCGTCGAGGCCAAGAGATAAACCGGAGGGGTTCGAGCAGGTTGCACCGTCTCTTTGGACCGGTCGACGGCAAATAATGAAAAAGCCACATTCGATAGAAGCAGGTTTAAAAAGGCCGCGACCACAGTGCAAATAAGCGTAATGGACGGATTGATATAGGCGAGCTCAGTTGCAACGTTTGATACACCAATTTGAAGCGCGCTCATAACAAACAAGGGGATATATAACGCCATCGTGCAGCCACTCCGGCATCCCTTCGCCCGATCGCCCGATTCCAGAAAGACATTGAAGTTCTCTCGCAAGTTCACTCTATACCCGTTTTCTTACTAGGCAGGGCGAACGAGCGCCAATATAAACGCCGGTCCGCCCATCCATGATTTCTAGTTTTAACGTCCAGACTAGTCTGTCCAGCCGTCGATGTAGTCGCGGTTAAGCTCAAAGTACTGCGCGGCGATGTCTTTCGCCAAGGAGTACGAATTAACGAGCGGGTGCATCGCGAGGCTCTCGACAATGTCGCGCTTCGATCGGTTAACGATGCCACGCGCCACGGTGCGCTCGTAGTACTTGACGCGACGAATCAATTCGAGGTTTCCCGCGGGCACAGAATCGGCTTCGACGCGATGCGGTACACAGCCATCGGTGGAGATATCGCACGTTGACTCGATGACATCTGTATCGAGAAGGCCGGGGATGGCGCCATTGTTGGGGGTGCACAGGATCATCTGCTGCGTCTTGCCAGAGCGAGCAATATCCATGAAACGGAGCGCAACACCTGCGTATCCGCCAGCATCTTTGCCGTACACGTCAAACGTCCACGGCTTGTCGCGGTGAATACCTGTCTCGGCCGCCATGTAGTTGTTTTCGCGCATTCCGTACCACTTCTCAAAGCACGCGAGGCCCTTTTCGAAGTCGTTCTCAATATCGATAGATGCAAGCTCGCTCGTCATTTCTCGATTAATTTCTTCGATTAGTTCGCCGCGCGTCTGGGGCGAAGAGAGAACGTTGGCAACGGCGCGCTCGCGATAGTAGAAATAGTATAGGTACTCATTTGGCACGCATCCGCGATTTAGAACGAGATCCTTCTCGAAGAACCTAAGATCCGTATGAGCATATGCCCCGTCGTCGTGGATCAAGTCGGGCATGATGTCCTCGCCGTCAACCGTCACATTGCGGAAGAACGAGAGGTGGTTGAGTCCATAGCACTCGCCCTGAACCGATGCGGGATCAACGCCTTTATACTCGGCAAACTGATGCAACATGCCCGAGGGGGCATCGCAAATGCCATAAGTAAAATCGTAGCCCATATCGCGTAAGGCCTGAGATACGACGCCAGCGGGATTAGTAAAGTTAAACACCTTGACGCCCGGCTTTGCGTACTTCTTGATTAACTCGCAATACGAAGCAAGCGCAGGGACGGAGCGCATGGCAAAAGACACGCCGGCTGCGCCAGTCGTCTCTTGGCCAAGAACCCCATGTGAGAGAGCAATGCGCTCATCGCGAACGCGCATATGGTCCCCACCGACGCGAATCGTCGTGATCACGTAATCGGCGTCCTTAACGGCCTCGACTGCATCGCCCGTCAGTGAAAAATTAAGCGTGGGGCAAAGCATGCCCGAGACATGGGCGGCAAGGCCACCGTAGATGCGCAGCTTCTCGGGATCATTGTCCATAAACACAAGTTCATCGATTCCAAGCGATGACGCCTGCTGGGCTATGCTCTTTGCCAAAAACATGGAGCGGACGCCACCGCCGCCTATGACCGTAAGTTTCATATCGAAACCCCCAATTAGCACATTCAATATTGCACGGTTCGCCTGTGTATGGATATTGTATCCAGCATGGAGGGCCGCTTCCCGCCCCGGCTGCAAGGCGGGAAAGGAATTCCCCAAGGAGTTATTATTTACGCAACGGAAGCGGCCACACACGTCCGGCGGGAAGGGAGCACCGATGGTTGATAAAAAGCAGATTTCCAAGCTCTACTCAGCCGCAAAGCTATCCGAAACCGAGCAAAGCGTACTCGAATACCTGCTCAACAATATCGACACCCTCGATGATATTGGCATAAAACCCGTCGCCATGGCATGCTTTACCAGCATGACGACAGTCATCAGGCTTTCGAAAAAGCTCGGCTACCGTGGCTACCGCGAAATGATGTACGATCTCAAGCACCTTCAGCATGTCTCCCGCGAAATGAATCAATCACTCAAAGACAGTAGCGTCCACTTCGTATGCCACACCGGAGATGTAGACGTATTCATCGCCGCACTGCATCGCAACAGAATGATCGGAGTAAACGGAGAGGGCTTCTCACGCATCGTTGCGCAGTACATGGCGACCAAGCTCGTTGGACTTGGCTTTTTGGCCGTCATACAGGACTTCCTAGAAACCGATCAGTTTGTCGAATCCAACCGAAATACGCTCAGCTGCATGATGCTCATATCCAAATCGGGCCAGACAGAAGCCATCCTGGAAACCGCAAGGGCATGCCACGACGCGGGCATTACGACCCTCGCGTTTACCGGCAACGAAGACAGCGAGCTCGCCAAGACGGCAGACGCGATCTTTACGATACATGACGATCACCCAATGGATCTTAAGAACGTTAAGCCTAACTGCTTTACCGGAAGTTGTATTCTCGCATTCGAAGAACTATTGAGTATCTGCCTTGACAATCTAAAACAAGAAGGCTTGGCTCCCTAAATCATGCGATAGGAAGCCAAGCCCTAGAATTGCGCTATGCAATTGAAAGCCACTTGCGCGTTTTACTCGTCACCGAGAACTTCGTGCACCTCAGAAGCGACTTCGCCGACACGAGGACCGTAAATGACCTGGATTGCCTTGTCGCTCAGGCGGATAACGCCCATAGCTTCAAGATTCTTGGTGAACACCTCGTCGTCTGGAACCTTAGAACCATCCTTGACAATCACGCGAAGACGTGAGATGCAGTTGTCAAGATCATCAATGTTGTCGGCTCCACCAAGCGCTTCGACAATGCCAACAGCAAGCGCGCTGTCCTTGGTCGCACGGCCCTGGACTGTCTTCTCGGGAGTGCTATCAGACTCGCCCTTTGCCTCAGCGGCCTTTGCCTCGAACTCGGCTCTGCTGTTGATCAACTCAATATCGTCACCATCGTCTCGACCGGGCGTCTTGATATCGAACTTAGTAATAAAGAACCGGAAGAGGAAGAAAGCTGCCAGGAAAAAGGCGGGGAGCAGAATAAGGTACGGAAGCAGATTAAGCTTCTCGGGGCGGAATAAGAATGGGATCAGGTCCTTGATATTTCCCTGGTACACCGAAACGCCCATTGCCTCCGAGAGAACTTCACCCAGTCCGGAAAGCGGAGCGTAAACGCCAAAGTAGAGCCAGGGGGCGGCAAACAGGAACGTAAAGAGAATAGGCTCCGTAACGCCAAAGAAAACAGTCGAAATCACTGTGGGGATTAAAAGACCAGCAACCTTCTTGCGGTTCTGGGGCTTGGCACAAGACCACATAGCAAGGGCGATGCCCGGGAACAACGCGTAATCGTTAATGCCATAGCCAGCCATGAAGGCCCTAACCAAGAGCTTGTCGCTACTGGGAGAAGCTAGCTGTGCAAGCTGAATAGCGCTATTGCCCACCACGCGCGTTCCGTCGACGACCATGGAGCCGCCAAGCTCAGTCCAATACATGGGCGTCTCGAGCAGCGGATGCAAGCCAAACGGCACAAGGCTCTCGAGCACCCAGCGATAGACAAACGTACCGACCAGACCGGAGCCTTTCACGAACGTCGCAATACCCGAGAAGCATCCACCGATGACGGGCCAAACGAAGTACATGATGCCGCCCAGGACGCCACCGGCGACCAGCGATACAATGGGAACCGTTCGACTGCCCGCAAAAAACGCCAGCGCCGTTGGAAGCTTGGTCTTGTAAAAACGGCCGGTGATCCAGGCGACCAGGCAGCCCACGATAATGCCGCCAAAGACACCAGAGCTGTAGCCAAAAAAGCCGAGCGAGGTAGTGTAGAGTGCGGACTGCTCACTCGCTTGAATGGACGTAAGGCCGACCTTCTGAAGAGCTTCCACCGTTGTATTGTCGGCAGCCAAGCCAGCTGCTCCAAGCAGAATCTCAACCGTCTTGAGCATGGTGAGATAGCAGACAAGGGCAGAAAAGGCAGCCCAGCCCTTCTCTTTGCGAGACAAGGAGAAGGCGCAGCCGACGGCAAACAAAACACCGAGGTTTCCAATGATTACCTCGCCGAGACCCTTAAATACCGAGAAGAACGTAAAGAGCGGCGAAGCGGCATACCAGTCCCAATTAACGCCAAGGGACACAAGGGTCAGTTCGGTCGTAAAAACGCTACCGATACCCAAAAAGAGACCGGAAATGGCAATGAGCGTAATCGGAACGAGCATTGCCTTTCCGAACGATTGGAATTTTTCTTTCATCAATTCCCTCCTCAATGAGCCTCTACAAACGACTATTGCACCCCACGTCCCCACACAGGCGAAACGGAAGACATGTTCGGCAATAGACACAAAGTGATTGTAGAAAGGGGCACACAAAATGCGCATCGGCATCGCGTAATGCGGTTAAATCGACTGACGATTGCAAGTATTTACGAATCCGTAAACGGCAGCAAATAGGCAGCGAACGGCAACCTGCAGCGTAGGACAGTCCCCGCAGGCCGACAATTACCGGTATTTTGGCTCATATTTATTGAATTGTTGCTCGCCCAAAAGCGCGGAGCATCAACGCGCCCCTAAGCCAACCCCAGCAATATGCCCGCCGAATGCACGACAAACGCCACGATCCAGGCGACCGTCACCTGAAACGCGAATACGGCCACGGCATAGCGCGCGCCCAGCTCACTCTTGACGGCGCCGATTGCCGCCACGCAAGGCGGGTACAGCAGCGTAAAGACCAAAAACACGTAGGAGGTAAACGGCGAGAACATAGTCGACAGCGCCGCGGGCGAGGTTGCACCCAAAAGCACCGTCAGGGTCGAGATGACGCTCTCCTTGGCAATAAGTCCGGTGACGAGCGCCGTCGATGCGCGCCAGTCACCAAACCCAAGCGGCGCCAGCACCGGCGCGATGATGCTACCAAGGCCCGCAAGGAGGCTTTGCGACTGATCAGCGACCACGTTAAAGCGAATGTCGAACGTCTGGAGGAACCAGATGACCACGGTAGCGGCAAAGATGATGGTGAAGGCCTTGGTGATAAAGTCCTTGGCCTTATCCCATGCCAGCATCACCGTCGTCTTGACGCTCGGTAGGCGGTAATTGGGAAGCTCCATGATAAACGGCACCGGGTCGCCCTTAAATGCCGTGCGGTTGAGTACCAGGGCCGCGACGCAGCCGACCGCGATGCCGATCAGATAGAGCGAGACCATGGCAGGAACCGTCGCCTGCGGGAAAAACGCCCCGCACAGCAGGCCGTAGACCGGCAGCTTGGCCGAGCAGCTCATGAACGGCGTGAGCATAACCGTCATCTTGCGGTCGTGCTCGGACGGCAGTGTGCGGGTCGACATGATTGCCGGCACGGTGCAGCCAAAACCAACGAGCATGGGCACGAAGCTACGGCCCGACAGGCCAAAGCGGCGCAGCACCTTATCCATGACAAAGGCCACGCGCGCCATGTAGCCGGAGTCTTCCAGAATGGAGAGGAACAAGAAGAGCACGACGATGATCGGCAGGAAGGTCAGCACGCTGCCCACGCCCGTAAGGACGCCGTCGACGGCGAGCGAACGCACCACGTCGTTGGTGCCGAACGCCTTGAGGCCCGCATCGGCCGAGGCGATGATGGCGGCGATGCCGTCCTCCATAAGTCCCTGCAACGCCGCGCCGATCACGCCAAACGTCAGCCAAAAGACGAGGCCCATGATCACCAGAAACGCCGGAATGGCCGTGTAGCGACCCGTCAGGATGCGGTCGATCTTGACGGAGCGCACGTGCTCGCGGCTCTCGTGCGGCTTGACGACGCAGCGCCCGCACACGTCGCCGATAAAGCTAAAGCGCATATCGGCCAGCGCGGACAGGCGGTCGGTACCCGCCTCGCCCTCCATCTGAGTGATGATGTGCTCAATGGCGTCGAGTTCGTTGCGGTCCAGGTGAAGCGCCTCGGTTACCAGCTCGTCGCCCTCAACCAGCTTGGTCGCTGCAAAACGCACGGGAATGTGCGCCGTCGCAGCATGGTCCTCGATAAGGTTGGCAATGCCGTGGATGCAGCGATGCAGTGCACCGCCGTCCGAGCCATCGGGTGCGCAGAAGTCCAGGCGGCCGGGACGTTCGCGGAACCGTGCCACATGCAGGGCATGGTCAACCAGCTCGCCGATACCCTCGTTGCGCGCGGCGCTAATGGGAACAACGGGCACGCCCAGCAGGCTCTCGAGCAGGTTGACGTCCACGGCGCCGCCGTTTGCCGTCACCTCGTCCATCATGTTGAGCGCGATGACCATGGGGCGATCGAGCTCCATAAGCTGCAGCGTCAGATACAGATTGCGCTCGATGTTGGTAGCGTCGATGATGTCGATGATGGCGTCGGGATGCTCATCCAGGATAAACTGGCGGCTCACGATCTCCTCGCCCGTGTACGGCGACAGGGAGTAAATGCCGGGCAGGTCGGTAACGCTTGCCTCGGGGTGGTTGCGGATGGTGCCATCTTTGCGGTCGACCGTCACGCCGGGAAAGTTACCAACGTGCTGGTTGGAGCCCGTAAGCTGGTTGAACAGCGTGGTCTTGCCGCAGTTTTGGTTACCGGCGAGGGCAAAATGCAGCGGTGCGCCCTCGGGCACGGCCGTCTTGGCAGCACGAGGCGAATACGTCCCCTCGCCCAGTGCCGGGTGATCTGTCGTGCCGATTGCGGCGTTGGCGCGCGGACCCATATCGGTGTCGTGAACACCCACGAGCTCGATGCGAGCAGCATCGTCCTTGCGCAGCGTCAACTCATAGCCACGCAGGCGAATCTCGAGCGGGTCGCCCATGGGGGCGTATTTCATCATGGTGACTTCGGTGCCCGGCGTTAGGCCCATGTCCAAAATATGCTGTCGGAGTGCCTGGTCGTCCGATGCCACCGATGCGACAACGGCGTCCTTTCCTATCTCGAGTGTATCGAGCTTCACGTCCGTGTTCCTCCCCCGGCGCCCACAGGGCGTTGCATTTTGTTTACCTTGGCCAACCGTTTGCCAAGGCTAACCAATTTAACCATGCATGATAGCGCGAACATGCAACGACGTTCAATCGACAGATTGGCGCAGGGGGGATTCTGGGCCATTGCTTCCCAGACGGGCCTGCTGCGGAAACCGAATCCCACTCCGGAACACCTAAACGGGATGGGCTTTCCGGTTGAGGCATCTAGCGGAAACTGCAGCCCGGAATCGGCGCTCAGACTGGGATGCAATTTCCCAATGGAGCCCTCGGGGAAACTGCGGCCCGGAATCTGCTCTCGAAACGGGACGCGGTTTCCCCGAGGACCGAAGCAGCCGCCCGCCCCTCGACAAAATGATCCGTTCCCTCCGTCGCATGCGGAACATCCAAGGAGTGTCCCAGGGTGCCGGCACAATAGGAACGTCCCCAGCTGCCGGCAGCATTTCGCCGCAACAACAAAAGCCCGCGCTGGCAACAAATGTCACCTGCGCGGGCTTGGTGGGCGCTCACAAAGGCACGTTACAGAGGCCCACGTCAGTTATGGATTACCGAACGGCACCGGCACGCGATGCCTCCGTCGGCTTACCAAGCGATGAAGCTTGCCGCAGTCTTAGACTATCGGCGCAATGCCGGCAAAGTGCAGATACAGCGAAATGATTGCCACGACAATGACCACCGCTGCGATCAGCTTGTCGTGCAGATGCGGAAGCACCGGTTTACCGCGGCCTCGCTCGCCCAGCATATAAACGGGAATGGCCGGAGCAAAAAGAATCGTCGTGATCATAACGCCCTGAAGACCCGTCGACCACACCAGGAACAATGTGTAGATGAAGCCGAGCGTACCGAAGAAGCGGGCTTTGCCGACGCTGGGCGCATGCGGCCCGTCCAGATGCTCGTTCTTCCAGCCAATCACCATGTAATAGGCAGCCGAGCAGACATACGGAACCAGAATCGTGTTGACTGCGCAGCTATAGAAGAACTGGTAGGTGCTCGCCGCCACATACGACACGATCAAGAAGAGCTGCGTAATGCCGGAGCTCACGAGAACCGTTACCACCGGGGCGTCGTGCTTGTTCGTCTTGGCAAACGCCAGCGGGAAGGATCCCTGGCGCGCCGCCTCGAACGGCGTCTCGGACGCAATGATGACATAGCCCAGCAGCGCGCCGACCAACGAAAGGATAACGCCAAGGTTTACGATGGCAGCACCAACCGGACCGATTGCGCACTCGAGAATTCCCGCCATGGAGGGCGTTGCAAGCTGTGCCATCTCCTCTCGCGGCATAATGCCGAGCGACAGCATAGAAATAATCAAATACAGGACAAAGACCGCCGCAAATCCGAGCGCCGTCGAGCGACCGACGTCACGCACGTACTTTGCGCGGCCCGAGATGACAACGGCGCCCTCGATGCCCGTGAAGACCCAGACAAGGGCAATCATGGTCGAGACAACCTGCTCGCCAAAGCCAGGACCAGCCGGCTCTCCCCAGAAGTTGTCCATAAAGATATCGACGTTGAACTTGCCCAGGAGCACAATGCTCAGCACAAAGAGTCCCAGCGGCACCAGCTTCGCCAAGGTGACAATCGTGTTAATGCCCGCAGCCTCCTTAACGCCACGAAGCACAAGGGCGGTAAGGAACCACAAAAACACGCTGGCGCAGACGATAGAAAGCAGGTTGTTGCCCGCGCCAAACGCAGGGAAGAAATAGCCCAGCGCGCTAAACAGCAAAAGTGCAAAGCTCACGTTGGAAAGGCATGCGCTGATCCAGTAGCCCCAGGCGGAGTTGAATCCAATGTAATCGCCAAAACCGGCCGCAGCGTATGCATAGATGCCACCGGTCAGGTCGGGACGGGCTTGAGACAAACCGTTGAACACCATCATCAACGCAAAGACGCCAATAAAGCAAATTCCCCACGAGACGATAACCGCACCGGTATTGGCTCCGCCTGCCGCCATATCGCCGGCAAGAGAAAAGATACCGCCGCAGATGCTCGCAGTGATGACCATCATGGTCAGACGGAAGAGATCCAGACCATTGGGGTCGATAATCTCGTCGTTAGAAGTTTTAGAGGCCATTGTATGTGCACCCCCTTCATCATGTGATCGAACGAAAGATGGCCCGGACGTCCCGAATCGGGTGCCGGGCCATCGGTCAAGCGATCATCAGACTGTTACAGCTATCGCGTTAGAAGCGCAGCGACAGGCAAGAAAGGCCGCCGTCGACCTTGCGATACTCGGAGGTGTCGACGACGAGTGTCTTGTAGCCCAGATCCTGCACGGCCTTGAGCACAGTCGGATAGCCCTCGGCAACGATGACCGTACCGTTGACCCAGATGCAGTTGGCGCCGTACGCCTCGTCCTCGGGCACGACGATCTTGTTGTACTGGGCAAAGTCAGGCTTATCGATGAACTCACCAGAGACGAGCATGTTGTTGTCCTCGATGTAGTTGACGCCCGTCTTGAGGTGCAGGACCTCCTCCAGCGGAACCTCAGAACCCTCGAGGCCCCAGCCCTCGAGAATCTCACAGAACTGGCGAATGCCCTCTTCGTTGGTACGAGCGGAGCGACCGACGTAGAAATGGTCACCGACCATCATGACGTCGCCGCCGTCAAGCGTGCCCGGAGAAACGATGTGCTTGACATGCTCGTCGTCAAAGAAGCGACGGACGGCCGGCTCAATCTCGTCCTTCTCGCCGTTGCGGCTATCGGCGCCGGGGTTGGTAATGATGGCGCCGCAGCGAGTGATAACGGCCGGATCTTCGACGAAGCAGCTGTCGGGATACTGCTCGAGTGCCGGCAGCACCGACACGTCAACGCCGCACTGCTCGAGCGCATGCTCATAATCGTAGTGCTCCTCGATGGCGCGCTCGTAGATGGGCTGGCCAAGCTCGGGGGCACTCGTGATGCCATTGCTCAGGGACTTGCCGGGGCGGCGGATGATGACGTGGCTGAACTTGGTCATGATGATCCTCCTTGGATCTCTTAGCAGAGAGCGGGACTTCTTCGCGCCCGCCTTCCTTTCGATGGCTTTATCTTAGGGCGGTTTTCCTGTTTTGTATATTGTATACAATCCTGAACGGTAGGTATTCTTCGGTAAGCGTATTCTTACGTATCGGCGCAAAGTAGCATGATTTAGCCGGTCGTTCTATAATTCAACTGAGCTATTCAAGTGAAACGTATTTGCTTTTAGAAATATACCGTTAAGGAACATAGGCTCATGGAAACGCTCAGAAAGCCCCTGAAGGACCACGTATACGACTATATTTCGAGCCGTATTGACGCCGGCGAGCTTTCGGCCGGCGACCGGCTGAGCGAGCAGGCGATCTGCGATGCCATGGGCGTGTCGCGCACGCCGGTCCGCGAAGCGCTCATCCAGCTCGCAAGCGACGGCTATCTGGACAATCTCCCCCGCCGCGGATTCCGCGTCCGTGGGTTCGATCAGCAAAACGCCGTTGAAGTCTTTGAGATTATGGGGCCGCTCGACGGGCAGGCCGCATATCTCGCCTGTCCGAATCTAACTGACGACGATATTACGCAGCTGAAATTTCTCGTCGGCTCCATGGACCTCGCGATCCAAGGCGGTCTCATCCGTAAGTATGACGACATTCAGCGAGACTTTCACCTTACGTACTTCAACCGCTGTGGCAACGACCGTCTGCGCGATATGATCTCGCAGCTCGAGCGTTGCTTTATCAAGCGCGATTACGAGACTGTTGACCAAGAGACGGCTTGCAAACTGCTCAATAAAGCCAACAACGAACATGCTCATATTCTTGAGTTGTTCGAAGCACGAGACGCGACGGGCGTGCGCGACTACGTTCGCGATGTCCATTGGAACACGGAAAACGCCCAGTTCACCGTTTGGTAGAAATACAACAAGGAAAGCTATCAGACGCCCATCTCACGAGAGTGGATAATCCCCCGTTTTTGTCGAAAAGCAGACCAAAAAATGGGAGATTATCCACTCTCGTGCTGCGCGGTCTAGAAACCGTGGCGCTCCAGGAAGCGGAAGGCTAGGCGGATCCAGGGACGGACGGAAACCTGCTTGTCCTCGTTGTCGACCGCGGTGTTGGCGTTACCGAGCGAAAGGCCGTGGCCGCCCTGGTCAAAGACGTGCATCTCGCATGCGACGCCCTCCTCGGCCATGCGCTGCGCAAACGGGTAGACCTGCGCGACCGGCGCCGTCTTGTCGTCCGAAACGCCCCACACAAAGGTCGGGGGCATCTGGCGCGAAACGTGCGTGGTAGGGCAAATGTCGGCCAGGTGCTCATCGGTCGCCTCGCCGCCCGTCACCATCGACAGATAGTCGTTGAGCAAATCGCGCCCTGTCTTGCCACCCGTCTTGGGCACGCGCAGGTCGATGCGCGGGTCACGCGTCTGCATATCGCGCACATAGGCAAGGTCGAGCAACGGATAGCCCAGCACCACGGCGTCGGGACGAATATCCTCCGGACGAGCCCCGGCAAGGCCCGCGAAAGGTCCGGTCTTCCACTGCGTTGCCAACGAGGCGCAGATCATGCCGCCCGCCGAGAAACCCACGATGCACACGCGCTTGGGATCGACATGCCACTCGTCGGCGTTGGCGCGAACCGTGGCGACCATCTTGGCAAGGTCTGCCTGCGGGTGAGGAAAGCTCACGTCGCCCGTGCCACTTGTCACATAGTTGAGCACAAAGGCCTGGTAGCCGCGGTCCAAAAACGCAAACGCCACGGGATCCTGCTCATGCGGAGCGATATGCGTAAACGCACCTCCGCCGCAGATAATCACGGCAGGGCGGCGGCCATTCGGCTTATCGGGCAGCGGCTCGGCACCCAAATACGTAAACGTCGCCGGATACTCCTCGGTCGGCTCCTCGCCCCACAGCGCATGGTTCTCGACAATCATATGTGCTCCCTTCGCGCAGATTATGCGCCCTTGTTTTTCGCGTCTAAGCGTACCCCACTTGAGCCCGTGGCGAAGAAACACTCCAGCAATAAGTTTCCCTTCAACTGATATATCACATAATCCCAGTTCAGAGGTATCGTTGAGCAGCGTAAAATAGGGGCGTTGACCAAGCCGCGAAACACATATGAAACGTTTCCGGCAAACCAAGCGCGCGATATGCGCCTATTTAAGTTGGAGGCAACTATGGGTCTGCTCGATTCGCTTAAGTCCACCTTCACCTCGACGGGCGAGGCATCCGTTCCGCCCGCAGCAAGCTTCGCCACCCGCGAAGGCGTCATCTACGCCCCCGTCAACGGCGTGCTCGTCAACCTCGATGAGGTTCCCGATGAGACCATCGCCTCGGGTATGCTCGGTCAGGGCTACGGCATCGAGCCCATTACCGGCACCATCTATGCGCCCGCCAACGGCCGCATCGGCGCCACCACCGTCACCAACCACTCCATCGGCATGATCACCGAGGACGGTCTTCGCGTGTTCATCCATGTTGGCCTGGGCACCGTGGAAATGAACGGCAAAGGTTTTGCCCGCTTTGTCGAGATGGGTGACACGGTCAAGGCAGGCCAGCCGCTCATCAGTTTCGACCGCGAGGCCATCAAGGCCGCCGGTCACGAGGACATCGTGACCGTCATCGTCTCCGAGCTCGATCGTCTTAAGAGCATCGACCATGTCGGCGAGTCCGGCACGCTTATCGGCGGCAACCCGCTCGTCAAGCTGGGCGACCCGCTGCTGGTAGCCAAGACCAAGTAGCCAGGCCCCGCGCCACACAGCCAAAAGGCATCTCGTCAAGCGCCCGCGACCATTTGGCCGCGGGCGCTTTTCGTTTGAAAAACCATCCCGTCAATGCCTTATCTGTATAGCCCAAATGAGCCGAGCTGCTAGAATATCGAACTGTATGGATAACTATCATTCAACCGTTATGGGAGGATACGTGAACCGCACCAAAATCGCGCAGCTTTACGCCGATGCCGAGTCGCTTGGCGGCCAGACCGTCACCGTCGCCGGCTGGGTCAAGTCCGTCCGCGACATGAAGAACTTTGGCTTCGTTACGCTCAACGACGGCAGCTGCTTCCGCGATCTGCAAGTCGTCATGAACCGCGAGGCACTCGACAACTACGACGAGATCGCCCATCAAAACGTCTCGGCCGCACTCATTTGCACCGGCACCGTCAAGCTGACCCCCGATGCGCCCCAGCCTTTCGAGCTTTCTGCCACCTCCATCGAGGTCGAGGGCGTCAGCGCCCCGGATTACCCGCTGCAGAAAAAGCGCGCAACCGTCGAGTTCCTGCGTTCCCAGCAGCACCTGCGCCCGCGCACCAACCTGTTCCGCGCCGTGTTCCGCATCCGCTCTGTCGCGGCTGCCGCCATCCACCGCTTCTTCCAGGAGCAGGGCTTTGTCTACGTCAACACCCCTATCATCACCACGAGTGACTGCGAGGGCGCCGGCGAGATGTTCCGCGTGACCACGCTCGACCCCAAAAATCCGCCCCTCACCGAGTCCGGCGAGGTCGACTGGAGCCAGGACTTCTTTGGCAAGCACGCGAGCCTTACCGTGTCCGGCCAGCTCAATGCCGAGAACTTTGCCATGGCCTTTGGCGACGTGTACACCTTTGGCCCCACCTTCCGCGCCGAAAACTCCAACACCACGCGCCACGCCGCCGAGTTTTGGATGATCGAGCCCGAGATGGCCTTCGCCGACCTTAACGACTACATGGATAACGCCGAGGCCATGCTCAAGTACGTCCTTAAGGATGTTATGGCCACCTGCCCCGACGAGCTCAATATGCTCAACAAGTTTGTGGACAAGGGTCTGCTCGAGCGCTTGGACCATGTCGCCAACTCCGACTTCGCCCGCGTCACCTATACCGAGGCCGTCGAAATCCTGGAGCAGGCCGTCGCCGCCGGTCACAAGTTTGACTATCCCGTGAGCTGGGGCATCGACCTGCAAACCGAGCATGAGCGCTTCCTGACCGAGGAACACTTTAAGCGACCGACCTTCGTAACCGACTACCCGGCCGAGATCAAGGCGTTCTACATGCGCATGAACGAGGACGGCAAGACCGTCGCCGCCGCCGACTGCCTGGTTCCCGGTATCGGCGAGATTATCGGCGGCTCCCAGCGCGAGGAGCGCCTGGATCTGCTCGAGGCCCGCATCAAGGATCTGGGTATGAATCCCGAGCAGTACAAGTACTACCTTGACCTGCGCCGCTACGGTTCCTGCAAGCACGCCGGCTACGGTCTGGGCTTCGAGCGCTTGGTGATGTACCTCACCGGCGTGGGCAACATCCGCGACGTCCTGCCGCACCCGCGCACCGTGGGCAACGCCGACTTCTAATCGCCACAGCGCCACCAAACGCGTTCCAGCGCATCACGCCAGCGCCTCTCGGCAAGCCGAGGGGCGCTTTTTTCAACAGCATCCGTCAAGCTTTTGGCAAGTTTTTGGTCAGTTGGGCAGGGCTGTTGAAAACTCGACCCGCCGCTTGCCGACGGCCACCGACCGCCCAGAGTGCTCTGCGCCCCTGGGAAAGCCCCGCGTCCTAGGCTCCATACCGTCGCCACCCAAAACGGAAAGGACGTGGGCGCCATGACCGAAACCGCTGTTGATACTTACGAGACCACGACGAGGGGCGCCGCCTCGATGGCAGCCTATCGCGCCGTTCGCATCCTGCAACTATTAAGCGAAAACACCGGCGAGGACAAGGCCATGCTTTCCGATGAGTTGATCCGGCGCCTCGCCCATCCCGACGACCCCGCCCGCATGCCCATCTCGGCGGCGCGGCGCAGCATCTACACCGCCATCTCCGCACTTCGCCATGCCGGATACGAAATTGAGTACAAGCGCGGCGTGGGCTATCGACTCTTGACCCGTCCGCTCACCGACGAAGAGATCATCCGGCTCCACGGCATGGTCATGCGCAACCGCTCCACGCCCATCGCCATTCGAAAGAGCATGGCGCAGCACCTGGTCGCCATGGCGAGTGCCGACGTTCGCGGCTACCTCGATGCACCCGAGCCTGCTCCAAGCGCAGGCGACAAATCCACCAAGGCCACACGCACGCCCGTCAAGCGCATCGATGCCTGCGAGCTCATCGAGCAGGCCATCGACCACGGAACCACGGTGAGTTTTGATATTTCGAGTGTCACGGCACGCGGAGAGGTCGAAGTGGCACGGATGACACTCCGGCCCTTTGCCATCAAGCAACGAGACGGCATCTCGTATTTGCTGGGAACGGTCTATGACGCGCGAGGCGCCGACGACACGCTGCGTACCGTTGAGATCGGCCGCATGAGAAACGTCACCACACGTCTCCTTGACGGCAAGAAGCTCTTCGCCGTCCTGGACGAGGACGATGCCTCCTCCGCCGCATAAGACCCTCCGCCGCCCATTCGACTACCCGTACCGCCCATCCGATTCTGTATTAAAAAACCCGCCAGGCTGTTGTAAAAATGGACATCAGCGCTACTATAGTTCCACTTGCACTTTGTCCCAGTGCAGTGTTTCCAGCCATTTCTATACTGGGGGTAATGATATGAAGGACATCACCATCAGCCGCAGGAGCCTTCTGGTCTCTGCCGGCCTGCTCGCGCTCGCTCCGCTCGCCGGATGCGGCGGCAACTCTGGTTCCGGCTCCGCTGCCGCCGGTTCCGACTACACCGTCGGCGTTCTACAGCTCACCGAACACTCCGCACTCGACGCCGCCAACGACGGCTTTGTCAAGGCCATCAAGAAGAGCGGTCTCAAGGTCAAGATCGACCAGAAAAATGCCCAGAACGACCAGTCCACGTGTAAGTCCATCGCCGACAAGTTTGTGGGCGACAACGTCGACCTGATCTACGCCATCGCCACGCCTGCCGCGCAGGCCGCCGCCGGCGCCACGGCCGATATCCCCATCGTGGGCTGCGCCATCACCGACTACGCCGCCTCCGGCCTGGTCCAGGACAACGACAGGCCCGGCACCAACGTCACCGGTGCCTCCGACCTCACCCCGGTCGCCGAGCAGCTCGAGATGATGCAGAAGGTCCTGCCCGATGTAAAGAAGGTCGGTCTGCTCTACTGCACCGCCGAGTCCAACTCCGACGTCCAAATCAAGGCCGCCAAGAAGGAACTCGGCAAGCTGGGCCTGGAGTACACCGACTTCACCGTCTCGAGCTCCAACGAGATCCAGTCCGTCGTCGAGTCCGCCGTGAGCAAGGTCGACGCGCTCTACTCCCCCACCGACAACACCATCGCCGCGGGCGCTTCGCAGGTGGGCCAGATCTGCAAGGAAAACAAGCTTCCCTACGTGACTGGCGAGGAGGGCATGTGCATGGCCGGTGGCCTGTTCACCCTCTCCATCAACTACGAGGATCTGGGCTACGCCGCGGGCGAGATGGCCGTCAAGATCCTGAAGGGCGAGGCCAAGCCCGAGGATATGCCGATCAAGCACCTCTCGAGCAAGGACCTGGTCGTCGTCAAGAACGACGAGATGGCCGAGGCTCTGGGCATCGACCTTTCCGCTCTGGACGAGTAACGGCATGCGCGGCGATGTGCCTAGGGCCCATACTCGCGCCGTTGCCGTGTTATTCAATATCTGAGCCACAGGGGCGAACGCCAAAGACCGGCGTTCGCCCTGCTTGTTACGGATGAGACAAAACATCCGGCCACAGCTCTTTCATGCATTGTTACCGCTATCATGGTGACTCACGTGTCCACCCTATCCTAGGAGGTATGAAGCATGCTCATTGCATTGCAGGGCGCCGTTTCGCAGGGCGTCCTCTGGGGCATTATGGTGCTTGGTGTGTTTATCACGTTCCGCCTGCTCGACATCCCCGATATGACCTGCGACGGCAGCTTTGCCCTCGGCGGCTGTGTCTGCGCCGTACTCATCGTCAACAATAACGTCGACCCGCTGCTCGCCGTGCTTGCCGGCATGTGCGCCGGTGCCATCGCCGGTGCCGTCACGGGCATTTTGACCACCGTCTTTGAGATCCCCGCAATCCTTGCCGGAATCCTAACGCAGATCAGCCTGTGGTCCATCAACCTGCGCATCATGGGCAAGTCCAACACGCCCATCCTCGCCAAGGGCACCATCTTCTCGTCCGTCAGCAACATGACCGGCCTGCCGCAGTCCACCGTTGCCATTATCTTGGGCATCTTGCTCGCCGTGGCTATCGTTGCCATCCTGTATTGGTTCTTTGGCACCGAGATCGGCTCGGCACTGCGCGCTACCGGCAACAACGAGTACATGATCCGCGCCCTGGGCGTCAACACCAACTCCACCAAGATGATCGCCCTCGTGCTCTCCAACGCCCTCATCGGCCTCTCTGGCGCGCTTATCTGCCAGAGCCAAAAGTATGCCGACATTGGCATGGGTACCGGCGCCATCGTTATCGGTCTTGCCGCTATTGTTATCGGCGAGGTGCTCGGCCGCCTGCTGCCCGGCGGTCTCACGCAGTTTAGCGTCCGTCTTGCCTCCGCCGTCTTTGGCTCCGTGGTGTACTTCCTCATCCGCGCCATCGTGCTGCAGTTGGGCATGGACGCCAACGACATGAAGCTGCTCTCCGCCGTGATCGTCGCCGTGGCCCTGTGCGTGCCCGTGGTTTGGGAGCGCTACAAGCTCCGCAGCTCCTATACGAGGGGAGATGAGGCAGATGCTTAAGCTCTCGCACGTCAAGAAGACCTTTAACAAGGGCACCGTCACCGAGAAGCGCGCGCTTACCGGCGTCGACCTTACCCTCAATGATGGCGACTTTGTAACCGTGATCGGCGGCAACGGCGCCGGCAAGTCCACGCTGCTCAATATGATCGCCGGCGTGTATCCGCTCGATTCGGGTGTCATCGAGCTCGACGGCACCGACATCTCGCGCCTGAGCGAGTCGCAGCGCGCAAAGTACCTGGGCCGCGTGTTCCAGGACCCCATGCGCGGCACCGCAGCCGACATGCAGATCGCCGAGAACCTGGCCCTCGCCAAGCGCCGTGGCCAACGTCGCGGTCTTTCGTGGGGCGTCACCAAGGCCGAGAAGGACGAGTACGTTGAGTTGCTCAAGCGCTTGGACCTTGGTCTGGACACGCGCCTCAACGCCAAGGTCGGCCTGCTCTCGGGCGGGCAGCGCCAGGCACTCACCCTGCTGATGGCCACGCTCACCAAGCCGCGCCTGCTGCTGCTCGACGAGCACACCGCGGCCCTCGACCCCAAGACGGCCTCTAAGGTGCTCAATCTGACCGAGGAGATTGTCGACGAGAACCACCTGACCACGCTCATGGTCACGCACAACATGAATGACGCCATCCGTCTGGGCAACCGCCTGATCATGATGCACGAGGGCCACGTGATCTACGACGTGGCAGGCGACGAAAAGAAGTCGCTCACCGTGGCCGACCTGCTGCAGAAGTTCGAGGAGGTCTCGGGCGGCGAGCTCGCCAACGACCGCATGCTGCTGAGCTAAAACCTGCCAAAAAGAGACAGATTTATTTTGGTAGGTTTTACCTGCGCAAACGTTAAAACCGCCGCAAAGGGACAGACACCTTTGCGGCGGTTTTCGCATATTATGTCGATAATCCAGCATCAGCAGGGACCACTGGTTAAGAACTAAGGAAACTGCCATGAGAAGACCTCTTCCCCGTCTTGCCTGACCGCCGCACTCCTTGCCGGCGTGCTCGCCGGCGCCCCAGCTTACGTCACCGCGGCCACCCTATCTCAAGTTATCGGCGCGTCCGATGTGATCGAACGGGCTTCTTGATGGGTATCATGGTTGAACGATCATTAGGAGGTTTTCCCTACATGGAATTGTTTGAGCCAATTCTTCATTTCTTTGCACAACGATGGGTCCACAACATCATCTGGGCCGGTATCTTGGCCATCGGCACCGCCGTTGCCGCCAAAATCGCGTCCAAGACCCTGCACCACCTGCTTAACCGCGATGATAACCCGCTCCCAGCATCGAGCATCTTCATCAACATCACACGCGCCGTCATCTGGATGATCGGCGGCAGCTTTATCCTCGACAACTGTTTTGGCATCAACGCAAACGCCCTCGTCGCCGCTCTTGGCGTCGGCGGCATCGCCATCTCGCTCGGCTTTCAGGACACGCTGTCGAACCTTATCGGCGGTATGCAGGTGACCTTCATGGGCATCATCAAGCCCGGCGACAATATCGAGGTCGGCGGCGTGTCGGGCGTGGTCCAAGACATCACCTGGCGCCACACGACCATCGAGGATGCCTGCGGGCAGACCATCATTGTGCCCAACTCCAACATCTCCAAGAACACGCTCGTGCATCTGATGCCCTTTGGGCGCGTGGCCGTGCCCGTTGCCGTAAAGGACACGTCTAAGTGGGCCTCGCTGGACGCGCTGGCAGATGAGCTTACCGACGCCACCAAGGCCGCGGTGCTTCCCATCTCTGGCTTTGACAAGGAGCCGTACGTGCTCTTTAGCGAGATCGGCGACTTTGGCGTCAAGGGCAAAATCATCTTTATCGTCAGCGACGATAGCACCACCTTCACGGCAGCCGACGCCTGCATTCGTGCCATCGCCCCCATCATCGCCTAAACTACCACAAAGGGGACAGGCACCTTTGTGGTAGTTTCGCATCGTGGTACCATGGTTCATATCGTTGTTTAAACGACTAAGGGAGTAGACACCATGGAAGAGGCCTATCGTCAAGCACGCAAGCGCGGCGAGCAGGGACGCCGTCGCGCCATCAGCCAAAGCGAGCACCCATACCTTACGGACCTCGACAGCTTGGTTGCCCAGCTCCCCTTAGGTCAGCGAGAGAGCGTCGGCCTGCGGGATATTCCGCTCGAAATGGTCGTCGGCACGGTTACCAAGGGCCGTCAGTCTGCCTTTTCGTGCAACTTTATGCCCCTGTTGCCATTTAGCACCGAGTTCGCCCGCAAGTGGTCCAACCTCTACGACATCCAGGTAACCGAGGGCTATCGCGACCCCATCATCGTCACCGAGTTCATGCATCGGTTTTACGTCCAAGAGGGCAACAAGCGCGTCAGTGTCCTCAAATTCCTGGACGCTCCAACGGTTTCGGCTAAAGTCACCCGTCTCTACCCCGGCAAATGGGATTCCGTCGAAAGCCGCCTGTACGGTGAGTTCTGCGCGTTTTGGCGCGTCTGCCCCCTATACGAGATCGAGTTCTCGCGTGAGGGAAGCTACGAAACGCTCGCCAAGATGCTCGGTCAGAACCTTATCGAAAAATGGCCGCAGAAAAAGATCGACTACCTGCGCCATACCTTCCTGCTCTTTAAGCGCGCCTACCTGCGCGCCGGCGGCGACCATCTGGACATTACGCCCGCCGACGCCATGCTCGTCTACCTCAACGTGTACAACCAAGACCGCCTGCTGGACACACCGACGGACATCGTCGTAAACCGTCTGTGTAAGATTTGGCGCGAGTTGGTCATTGCCGGCAAAAGTGATGAGGAGAAGGTCGATCTTGTCGAGGCACCGAGTGTCGATGAGGAAGAGGCGCCCGCCAAGTCCACCTCCGGCGTGCTCAACTTCTTTATGGGCAAGACCGTCTACTCGGCGGCCAACCCCCTGCGCATCGCCTTTATCCATGAGTTCCCCTGTGCGACGTCGAGCTGGGACAGCCTGCACGACCAAGGGCGTCAGTATCTCGATGAGCACTTTGGCGGTATCGTGCACACCGAGGCGTTCGAGGACTGTCACAATCCGGACGTGTTCTACGCCGCCGTGGAAACGGCTGTCAAACATGGAGCTAACGTCGTCTTCTCGACCTCGCACCGCCTGATGGAATACACGCTCAGAGCTGCCGTTGAGTATCCCCAGGTGCGGTTCCTTAACTGCTCTATCGGCCTTCCCCACCAAAGCGTCCGTTCGTACTTTGGCAAGATGTACGAGGCCAAGTTCCTCCTGGGCGCCCTTGCCGCCAGTATGGCGGACAACCACCGTATCGGCTACCACGCGTCGGTCTTCGCCTCGGGCGCGCTTAGCGAGATCAACGCCTTTGCCATCGGCGCCTCGCTGCTCGACCCCCGTGCGCAAATTATCCTGACCTGGGGCGATGTGCCCGCCGGAGGCCTTGCCGAGGCCATGTGCCGCGAAGGCGTGAGCGTCATGACCGGCGCTGACATGTCAAAGTCGCTCGTAGACCCTACGGCCTACGGACTCCACCGCCTGGTCGATGGCAAGGTCGTCGGCATCGCCATGCCGGTCTGGAACTGGGGCCGATACTACGAGCTTATCGTGCGAAGCCTGCTGCATGGCACCTGGGATGAGACCAGTGACGACAGCCAGGTTCGCGCCGTCAACTACTGGTATGGCATGAGCTCGGGCGTCATCGACATTCGCTACGCTCCGGGCCTACCCTATCAGACGCGCAAACTGGTGCAGCTGCTCCGCAATGGCATCGTCGAGGGCTCCATCAATCCATTTGGCGGCGAGCTTCATAGCCAAGACGGCGTGGTGCAGATCGAGGGCTTTCCCCCACTGCCGAGCGCGCAGATTGTCGAGATGAATTGGCTGGCGGACAACGTGGTAGGCACCATTCCGCAGCTCGACGATGAGCCGGGAGTTACCGCCCTATGAAGATCCTTGCCATAGCAGATACCGAAGAACGATGCCTTTGGGAGTGCTTTCGCAAGGAGCGCTTTGAGGGTGTCGACCTGATTCTGTCTGCCGGCGATCTGGACCCGGACTATCTTGAGTTTTTGGTCACCGTCATCAACAAACCGCTCATCTACGTTCGCGGCAACCACGACGACCGCTACGCACGTCATGCACCGGGCGGATGTATCTGCGTGGAAGACAGCGTGTACACGTACCGGGGGATTCGCATTGCGGGCCTTGGCGGGTCCATGCGTTATCGCGACGGCGCCAACATGTACACCGAACGCGAGATGTCCAAGCGCATGCGTAAGCTGTCGCGTAAGGTTAGGATGGTCGGCGGGTGCGACATTCTGCTTACCCATGCACCCGCCGCCGGTATGGGTGATCTGGACGATCTGCCGCATCGAGGGTTTGAGTGCTTTAACACAGCGCTTGAGTCCTGGGGGGCCGACTACATGGTGCACGGGCATGTGCACCAATGCTATGGTCGCGACTTTCAGCGTGAGCGCCAGCATGCATGCGGGACAACAATCATCAACGCGTGCGGCTATACGCAGTTTGAGCTGGATGAAGCGCGCTACCCCATCCGTGGCTGGCAGGCAGCCTGGCTCAACTCGCAAACCATGCGCCGCGAGCTCAAACGCCACGAAGCAATCGAGTCTTCAACCGCCAGAACCCCCTGGTAACTGCCAACAACCACCACGAAGGGGATAGGCACCTTTATGGTGGTTTTGCTGACTCGTCCGACCTGTCCATCACGGTGCTTGTGTAATTAACGAGAACACTCATTGTTTTGTAAGGACGGCGCTCACATGCCGTCTTTTTTTGTCAACTTATGCAGTCTCGACCGTGTTGTATGTAGAGGGACCTCGCGAGACGCCTTCCCTATATCCACCACGACCAATTGGAGGTGACACTATGCCTGCACGCCGTAACCGCAATAGCACGCTCCGATGCGATGCCGATCAGATCGAGCGGGAAGCAAAGCGCTTGGTCGACACGTATTCCGACCTCATCCTTCGATTGTGCTATTCGGCCCTTGGATCCGCTGACGACGCTCAAGACATCTGCCAGGACACGCTGATCAAGATTCTCCAACGCACTCAACCGTTCGACTCGCTCGAACACGAACGTGCTTGGGTGATCCGAGTCGCACTGAACGCATGTCGCGATATCGGCCGTACGCACGCGAATCACCCGGTTGTCGACCTCGATTCGCTCCCCGATTTCTGCGCACCCGTAACACATACCGAGCAAGAATTCGCGCAACGCGACTGCGCCATTCTTTCCGCTGTCACGGCCCTGCCTCAAGCACAGCGCATCGCCATCTTTTTGCACTACTACGCAGGCATGAGCATCAGGGAAATCGCAGACGCCGTTCACGCGACGCCAGCTGCAACCGCCCAGCACCTTAGCCGCGGACGTGCGTCACTTCGGCTTTCCTTGAAAGGAGACCACAATGACTACGAATTCGAATGACTATCGCCACGCCCTGGAGCACATTTCGTTTACCGATAATGCGAAGCAGCACATGGCAAACTCGATTGCTCAGTCCGTCGCCTCGAGCGATGCGGCGACCGCTCAAAGCAACTTTAATGGCACGCGACGCAAGCCGCGCATCGCCCGCCATCCCGTAAGAACAGTCGCTCGCATTGCCGCTGTAACGGCAGTCCTCGCTATCGTCATTGGAGGCGCTGGCACGGCTATGGCAACAGGCGTCCTGCCGCTTCCTTCTGACATGCTTTCCGACATCTTTGACGGACCTGCTTCTCAAACCGAGATCATCGACCGTATTGGCCGGCCCGTCGGTGCTAGCTGCTCCAACAACGGAGTCACCGTGACCGCCGACGCCATCATGGGCGACAAGGATATGGTTACCATCGCCTATACGCTTACGTTCGACGATCCCGCTGCCCTGAAAAAGCTTTCCGAGCCGGGCGAGAACGGAACTATCGCCGGAAGTGTCGATGGAAACGTATACGTTGATGGCGAGCATGGCGGCCAAGGCCAATCATGGCTCATTGACAAGAACCCCAATGACTCCAGCATTCAATACTTTGCACAGTTCAGCGTTGAATCACCCGGCCTTATGGGCAGGACCGTCCGCACGCATATCAACTCTCTCGTTGTGCCACGTGCTGGCAAAGAGCTTCCCGAGTATAAGAAAATACTTACGGGCCCATGGGATCTTAAGTTCCAGCTGAATTACGAAGATACATCCGTTACGATTCCCGCGCCCAAATCGGTCAACTTTAACGGCACCAAGGCGACGATTCAAGAGGCCACCGCATCCTGCGTTGGCGTTTCAGTCCGCTACAACATAGATCGTTCCATCGAACACGACAACAACAGCGGCAAGATGTCTCAAAACATGGAGGAGTCTATGGATGCCGTTGGCAACATACCCCTCATCGTGACGTTCAAAGACGGTCATGTTGAGGACGCAACCAGCCACAGCGGCTATTTCGCAAATAAACTGGATAACGGCACCACTGATGTCCACAAGACCTGGCCGTTCTCGCAAGTTTGTGACACAGACAAGATTGCAAGCGTACAAATTGGCGATACGGTCATTCCCATGAATTCGTAACGCTACGCGGCTCGTATATGCACCCGGTTCCGCACTTCGCGTCTAAAGATGCGCTGTCATCGAGCAGCGTGAGCGCAAGGCCGCCCGTATGGTCGGCTGGGAACACCTCGTTGCGCTAAAAACCACCACGAAGGGGACCGGCACCTTTGTGGTGGTTTTGCTGACTCGTCCGACCTGTCCCAACGGTTTGTCTCAATCTGTAACAGGTAGGGCCCAAATAATCGGTTAGCTGTTACAGATCGAGACAGACCACGGATGCTCAGCCGAAAATCTCAATCTGTAACAGGTAGGAACGATTTTGCCCCTTAGATGTTACAGATTGAGATATTTGACAGCTTGAATCGGCATCGCCTACAGCGCGGCGACGACCTTGTCGCCCATCGTCGTGGTGCCGAGGATCTTATCTGCCGGGGTGTTGACATCGGCGATGTCACGGGTGCGCCAGCCCTCGTCGAGCACGCGCGCCACGGCGCTCTCGATCCACGCGGCTTGCTCGCCCATGTCGAGCGCGTAGGTCAGCAGCATCGCCACCGACAAGATTTGAGCCAGCGGATTGGCCACGCCGAGCCCCGCGATGTCAGGAGCGCTGCCAGCGCTCGGCCCAAACAGCGATACGCCATCATCCAGCGAGGCAGAGGCAAGCATACCGAGCGATCCGGTAATCTGAGCCGCCTCATCGGACAGGATGTCGCCGAACATGTTCTCCGTCACCACGACGTCAAAGTCTGCCGGTCGACTGATGAGCTGCATGGCGGCGTTGTCGACGAGCAGGTCCTCAAGCTCCACGTCGGAGTACTCCTCGTCTTGCACGCGATGCACGATCTCGCGCCACATGCGGCTCGTCTCCAGCACGTTGCGCTTATCAACGCTCGTCACCTTGCCGCGACGTTTGCGCGCCGCCTCAAATGCCTGGCGCGCAATGCGCTCAATCTCGTACTCGCGATACTCCATCACGTCGACCGCACGCTGACCGGCCGCACCCGCAGCGCCCGCGCAGGTCACGGATGCGGGCGCCAAAGTCCCACGGCATGTTGTAGCCCATCGTATCGGGGATGTTCACGACCGTGGCACCGGCCTTTACGGCCGCCTCGATAATGCGCACCAGAAACTCCTGATCGGAGCGGCCGGCATCCTCGGCATAAAACTCAACATCGTCAACGAACTTGCGAGCATGTTTGATGGCATGGATCGCTCACTCAATTGCCCTTTCCTCAGTCATATGGAGCTTGTCGCGCAGGTGACTGGTGCTCACACCCAGCCCTGTATGGATACGGGGCCTCTGGGCCGTTTTGAGCGCCTCTGCAGCCACTTCGATATCCCTGTCGACAGCGCGCGTCAGGCCGCATACCGTGCATCGGTCGCCCGCAATCTTGCCAATCTCCTGTACGGAGCGAAAGTCACCAGGACTCGAGATGGGAAAGCCCGCCTCGATAACGTCCACGTTCATGCGCACCAGCTGGCGGGCGATGAAGAGCTTTTCCTCGGTATTCATGCTGGCGCCCGGCGACTGCTCACCGTCGCACAGGGTGGCGTCAAAGATTGTGATTTTGCGGCTTATATGTTCCTCCTGATTGACCGTTTTATGACAGATGGCTTTCAGGAGAGAGAGAAGGCCTAGAGATAGAAAAATACCCGTGTCGCTCATCACGCCTGAAAGCGGCAGACGATAGCGCACCCGGGTACAACAAATCGTTATAGCGAGATTACAACCCTAGCGCGCTATCCAATCTAGTAGCGCTAGGCCTAGGAGCTGTTGCGTGTTCTTAAACATGTTGGGCTCCCTTCGGCCTCGGGTAGTACTACATCGCGCTAAAGTACAACACAAGTAAAACCACCACAAGGGTGCCTGTCCCCTTCGTGGTGGTTTCGTTGACTCAAAAGCAAGAGACCCGGTCCTGCACGAGGCAGAACCGGGTCTCTTTAGCAATGCTTGCTTTGCTCAGGCAGTAACTGTTAGTTACTCAGCCAGGAAGTCGCGCTGGATAGCGGGATCGACCTTGACGCCAGGGCCCATGGTGGAAGACACGGAGATGGACTTGACGTACTTGCCCTTAGCAGAAGAGGGCTTGACACGCAGGATCTCGGTGTACAGGGCAGCGTAGTTCTCGACGAGCTGCTGCTCAGAGAAGGACTTCTTGCCCAGGGGCACGTGGCAGATGCCGTAGCGGTCGGCGCGGTACTCAACGCGGCCAGCCTTGAGCTCGGAGACCATCTTGGCGACGTCCATGGTCACGGTGCCGAGCTTGGGGTTCGGCATGAGGCCACGGGGACCAAGGATCTTACCGATGCGGCCAACCTTGGCCATCATGTTCGGCGTAGCGATAGCGGCGTCGAAGTTGATCTCGCCCTTCTGAATCTGGGCGACAAGCTCGTCGGAACCGATGATGTCGGCGCCGGCAGCCTCAGCCTCGCGGGCCTTCTCGCCCTCGGCGAAGACGGCAACACGAACGGTCTTGCCGGTGCCGTGGGGCAGGGAGATGGAACCACGGATGTTCTGGTCAGCCTTACGAGTATCGATGCCCAGACGGAAGTGGGCCTCGACGGTCTCGTCGAACTTGGCGGTGTCGAGCTCCTTGATGAGCTTGGCAGCCTGAAGGGGGGTGTAGAGCGTGGCGCGGTCGATCTTCTCGGCAGCGGCGTTATAGCTCTTACCATGCTTAGCCATGTGCATTACCTCCTGTGGTTAAACGGGCGTGAGCCCTCCCACATCGTATCGTGTGCCCTATTGCACACATTTAACGGGCGCCCCGGTCGGAGCACCCGTCATTACCTAAAGAAATCGCTACTCAGCGATGGTGACGCCCATGGAGCGGGCGGTACCGGCGATGATCTTCTTGGCGGCGTCAATGTCGTTGGCATTGAGGTCCGGCATCTTGATCTCGGCGATCTTGGTGAGCTGCTCCTGGGAGAGCTGACCAACCTTGTCGGCCTGGGGCTTAGCGGAACCAGACTTGAGGTTCAGCTCCTTCTTGATGAGGTGAGCCGCCGGCGGGGTCTTGGTGATGAAGGAGAAGGACTTGTCCTCGTAGACAGAGATCTCAACGGGGATGATGTCACCCTTCTTGTCCTGCGTCTCGGCGTTAAAGGCCTGGCAGAACTGCATGATGTTCACGCCAGCGGCGCCCAGGGCGGGGCCGACGGGAGGAGCGGGGTTAGCTGCACCAGCAGGAATCTGGAGCTTAATGACGTTGGCAACCTTCTTCTCAGCCATGGTCATTCCTTTCGAATCACGAGTGTGAAGTACTTGCTATATCGTAAGCACGCACGTGTTAGAAGCACTCCTGAGATGAGCAGTCACAGAAGAAGCACGCTCGCGCGAACGGACGAAAACTTAAGCGATGACAGCGACCTGGTTAAAGTCGAGCTCGACCGGCGTCTCGCGGCCAAAGATCATCAGCGTGACCTTGAGCTTGCCAGCCTCGGTGTTAACCTCGGAGACCTTGCCATCAAAGTCGGTAAGCGGGCCATCGGTGACGCGGACGGACGTGCCGACCTGAATATCAACCGAGGTGCGCTTGGGCGAATCGCCCTTACCGGGACGACGAGTCATCTTGTTGTACTCGTCGCGGGAAAGCGGAGCGGGCTTGCCGTTGCCGCCTAGGAAACCGGTGACGCCGGGCGTGTTGCGAACACACGTCCACGCATCGTCATCCATCTCCATGCGAACCAGGACATAACCCGGAAAGATCTTAGAATCCTTGGTCTCGCGCTTGCCACCCTCTTTGATCTCGGTGACGCGCTCCATAGGAATCTCGATATCAAAGATACGGTCCTGCATGCCCATGGTCTCGATACGATGCTCGAGATCGGACTTTACGCGGTTCTCGTATCCGGAGTAAGTGTGAACGACGTACCAACGCTTAGACATGGTTTAGCCCCTCAATCCAGAGAACAGAGCAAGAGCCTCGCCAAAGCCAGCATCGAGCAGAGCGATGACGACGCCGACGACGACCAGAGAAGCGCAAACGACGACCGAGTAGTTCACGAGCTCCTTCTTATCAGGCCACGTGACACGCTTCATCTCGGACTTGACCGAAGCGAAATACTTCTTGGTGCGGGCGAAGAAACCAGGCTTCTCGTTCTTCTTGGACTTCGCAGCCTTCTCGTTCTTCTTGGCAACGGCCTTCTTGGCCTCAACCTTGGAGTTGGCAGCAGCGTTGTTGGCAGGTGCCGGCTGCTGAGCCTTCTTCTTGTTCTTCTTGTTGGCCATTTGGGTTACCTCCGCGCAATGCGCTTATACATGAGTAAACCGTAAGCCCCCAAGTGGGAGCTTACGGAATAATGACTGGCACGCCAGGAAGGACTCGAACCCTCAACACTCGGTTTTGGAGACCGATGCTCTACCAATTGAACTACTGGCGTATGTGACTAGAGACTAGCGAGTCTCTTTGTGCAGCGTGTGGTGACGGCACCAGGGGCAATACTTCTTGATCTCCATACGATCAGGCATGGTCGACTTGTTCTTGGTGGTCGTATAGTTGCGGCGCTTGCACTCAGTGCACGCAAGAGTAACTAGAGTACGCATGTATCCTGAACCTTTCATTTCCGCCCCGTACGGGCACGAGTTGTTACTTTATCAGCTCCACGTAAGTGCTGTCAATGAAAACCTCGAGTCAATTGGTTCTCGGTGGATCCATTCATATTTGGAACACATCAATGAAGCCATCGAGAGCTAATCGACGGTGCATCCAGGACCATTATCGATCCTCTCGACACCAGCAACGGCTCAATATCCATTGCAGAAAAGAACCCGGCACCCATATAAGTGCCGGGTTCTCTAAGTCAGCTATATCAAAGAGCTAATTTACTCAATGATCGTGGAGACGATGCCCGAACCGACGGTGTGGCCACCCTCGCGGATAGCGAAGCGCAGGCCCTCCTCCATGGCGATCGGGTGGATGAGGTCGCCCTCGATGGTGATGTGGTCACCAGGCATAGCCATCTCGGTGCTCTCGGGGAGCTTGACCGTACCGGTAACGTCGGTGGTACGGAAGTAGAACTGAGGACGATAACCATCGAAGAACGGGGTGTGACGGCCGCCCTCCTCCTTGGTCAGAACGTAGATCTCGCCGGTGAACTTGGTGTGCGGGGTAACCGAACCGGGCTTGCAGAGAACCTGGCCGCGCTCGATGTCCTCGCGCTTGATGCCGCGGAGCAGCAGACCGACGTTGTCGCCAGCCTCGCAGAAGTCCATGGACTTACGGAACATCTCGATACCGGTAACGACGGTGTTCTGGGTATCCTTGATGCCGACGATCTCGACGGGCTCGTTGAGCTTGAGCTCACCGCGCTCGACACGGCCGGTAGCAACGGTACCACGGCCGGAGATGGTCATAACGTCCTCAACGGCCATCAGGAACGGGAGGTCGTTGTTACGAGCAGGCGTCGGGATGTACTCGTCGACGGCGTTCATGAGCTCGCGGATAGCGTCCATCCACTTGGCGTCGCCCTCGAGAGCGCCCAGAGCGGAACCACGGATGACGGGGATGTCGTCGCCGGGGAAATCGTACTCGGAGAGGAGCTCACGGGTCTCCATCTCGACGAGGTCGATGAGCTCGTCATCGTCGACCATGTCGCACTTGTTCAGGAAGACGACGATGTAGGGAACGCCGACCTGACGGGCGAGCAGGATGTGCTCGCGGGTCTGAGCCATGGGGCCGTCGGTGGCGGCGATGACCAGGATAGCGCCGTCCATCTGAGCAGCACCGGAGATCATGTTCTTGACGTAGTCAGCGTGGCCCGGGCAGTCAACGTGAGCGTAGTGACGGGCAGCAGTCTCGTACTCGACGTGGGAGACGGAGATCGTAATGCCGCGCTCGCGCTCCTCGGGAGCCTTGTCGATGTTCTCGAACGCAGTGAAGTCAGCCTTGCAGCCCTCGGTCTCGGAGAGAACCTTGGTGATGGCGGCGGTCAGCGTGGTCTTGCCGTGGTCGACGTGACCAATGGTGCCGATGTTAACATGCGGCTTAGTGCGCTCAAACTTCTCTTTGGCCATAAAGCCCTCCTCTAAACAGGTCGTCCCCGGACGGGACTTTGCCTTTATACCATAGTGGCCTCTCAACATACTATTGAGAAGCCACCGTGTTACCTATGGTAGCGGTGACTGGATTCGAACCAGTGACGCCACGGGTATGAACCGTGTGCTCTAACCAACTGAGCTACACCGCCGGATGGAGCCTGCAACCAGACTTGAACTGGTGACCTCTTCGTTACCAACGAAGTGCTCTACCGACTGAGCTATACAGGCACTTGACGGGTGGGAGCTATAGGATTCGAACCTATGTAGGCAGAGCCAACGGGTTTACAGCCCGTCCCCATTAACCACTCGGGCAAACTCCCAATCGTTCAAGTATCCGCAGGTCCTTTGGTCTTTTGGACCGCCGCCCCCGCGAACGAAAAAGATAATACGATGCAACCTTGGGGGCTGTCAACGAAAACCTCTAGATACACGGTGCCGGGCGTATCTATATACCTTTGACCTGCTGTTTTGCCGGGTTTGGATATGAAGGACGCTGAATTTGCATGTAGCGGTGACATTTCCCGAGGGAACACTTTGGCGTAGTGGAGTGAGCCTGCAGAATATTGCTTCGATAACGACTCATTTGCACCTATATATAGGTCGGGATCGGGTTTCCCTGGCTCGACCGAGCGTGGATTTTCTCCCGTTTGAAATCGAGCGTGGATAATCTCCCACTTTTGGCCTGACTTCGAGCCCAAAGTGGGAGATTATCCACGCTCATTCACTAAGCCAGAGTGCTATAAAGCCGCAATCACTCGGGCCAGGACAATGTTGAGCCATAGAGCGGCTCCCCCTTTGTGCGGGGGTAGCGGCTCAAGTAGCACGATGAAAGAAGGTCGAAGAAATACGTTATAGCGTATTTCGAGTAAACGCCGAGTCGATCAATTCCGTTCCCCGCGTTGCCGAGTCGATAGACGCGATCGAAAGATCTCACATTCTCATCACTGCTAAACGCAGTGATGAGAATCTTCCTGCCCGAACGGCAATCAAGATACTCACGCGCCTGCGATGCAAATAGCCCGGAAACCGATACGAGTATTATCAAAGACTGAGAAGCATCCTCGACATTCTTCAATTCC
Source organism: Collinsella sp. AF39-11AT (assembly GCF_003474585.1). Taxonomy (NCBI): domain Bacteria; kingdom Bacillati; phylum Actinomycetota; class Coriobacteriia; order Coriobacteriales; family Coriobacteriaceae; genus Collinsella; species Collinsella sp. AF39-11AT. Next base: position 139,321 of record NZ_QROG01000001.1, read on the forward strand.
GCGACATTTGCCCCGGCAACTATGCGAACTATTTTGCCTGTATAGAATAGTTCCTGTTGAAACCGTACGAGGTTGGCACTCACATTATTAGTACACCAGATTTCAACGTTTTTGTGCCTCCCTATTTCATCGGCAAGTTGCTTAATAACGACATCTGAAACGCCGCTTTCAACCTCTGCAAACATTTCGATCATGCGCACATCGAGCTCTGCTCTGTACTCCTCATAGCCGAATTCCTCCTCTCGGTGGCTTAAGTCGCTAGGAAAGACTGATTGAGTAAATGACTCTTTCAAATCTCTGAGAGACTGATAACCCAACCGATTGCAGAAACGTCGAACGGCAGAGCGCGTAACGAAAGCGTCGCGAGTTATCGCGACAACATTGATTTCGCTCGAGCGCCTAAGGTGAGCAATGAGATATTGGGCAATGGCAGCGTCGTTAGATCCACACTCGCTGTTGATGATGGAGCTAATGCGATTGAGCACATCAAAGCCATTGATATTCACCTGATCCCTCTTTCCATTCTCCTCAAAATCATGATTCATTTATTGAATCAATCAGCTTCGGTCGTTCTCCTATGATTCAAAACAGTTGACGTCATCTTAATCGTAATTCCGCCACACGTATCCACCGTGTTGAATGATGGAAAGGGGATTCATGGGCAACGTGAACAACATGCCGTTTCTCTGGGGTTCCGCCACGGCGTCTTATCAGTGCGAGGGTGCCTGGAACGAAGACGGCAAAGGCCTTGGCGAGTGGGATTTCTTTAGCCACACAAGCAATAAGAACATCAACCATGTTGACGGTGATGTATCTTGCGACTTCTACCATCGCTATGAAGAAGATATCCGCATGATGAAAGAAGGCGGACAAAACACCTATCGCTTCTCTCTTTCATGGAGTCGAATCATCCCCACGGGTATCGGCGAAGTGAATGAAGAGGGTATCGATTTTTATAATCGGGTCATTGATTGCTGCCTCGAAAATGGCATAGAGCCCAACGTTACGCTGTTCCATTACGATCTGCCATTCACGCTTGCTTGCAAAGGCGGATGGCTGAACAACGACATGGCAGAGTGGTTCTGCAAATACGCCAAGATTTGCTTTGAGCGCTTTGGAGACCGCGTCAAAATCTGGGCTACCGTTAACGAGCCGCATTTCTACAGCTACTGCGTAAACATGTTGGGCAACTATCCCCCCAATCGATCGCTCGACGTTCAGTCGTACATGCAGTTTCAGTACAACCTGATGCGCGCAAGCGCACTCGCAGTCCGAACATATCGTCAAATGGGCTACGACGGCATCATCGGCGCCGTCCACGATGGCGGCGTTGTCGAACTCGACCCGGCAACCGAGCACCCTGATGACGTATTTCGATACGCAGACTTTTTCGCCAATCGCATGATTCTGGCACCAGCGCTTCAGGGTCAACTGCCGCCAGAAATGGACGAAATCCTTGAAAAACTTGGCGTCTCGCTCTATCGATCCCCAAATGACGTAGAAGAATTCAGAGACGGTAAAGTCGATTTTATTGGACTCAACGTGTATTGCCGAGAGTATGTAACCGACTGGCACGGTGGAGAGCTTGCCGTTTCGGCGAACAATAAGGGCGGTTCGAGCAAAAAGGTCGAAGGAAAATGCATTGCGCCCTTGTTTGAAAGCGCCCGCGACAGCAATGTTCCCCGCAATAAATGGGGCCGCGAAATACTCCCAGGTTGCATGTATTCAACCATCATGGATGTCCACGAGCGCTATGACGCGCCCCGCATCTTTATTACGGAAAACGGACATGGCGCCTATGAGCAACCAGACGCAGACGGAATGATCCACGATGATGACCGCATCGAGCTTCTGGGCCAGTTCATCGAGCACATGATGAGGGCCAAGCGCGACGGCGCGCGCGTTGAGGGCTACTACCTCTGGTCGACGATGGATCTGTATAGCTGGATCAACGGCTACGAAAAACGATACGGACTTGTCCATATCGACTTCGAGAACAATCTGGAACGCACCCCCAAAAAGAGCTGGTATTGGTACCGAGACCTTATCTCGAAGTATCAGGAGCAGGAAGGTTAGGAGAAAGAGATGAAATATCAGGCAATGTCCGAAACAGTCCTAAAGGCTGTTGGCGGCAAAGAGAACATTACATCGGTAACTCATTGTGCGACGCGCCTTCGCATCGACGCACGAGACACCTCGATCATCGATCTCCAGCTCGCCAAATCGGCCGATCAGGCGCTCGGGGCAGTAGTCAGCGGTGGCCAGCTTCAGGTGATCATCGGCCCCAACGTCACCGAGGCTTACAACGACTTCCTCGACTTCGCGGGAATCGAAGTCGGCGGTGGCACGGTTGCCGACGATGCCCAAACCGCCAAAGACCTTGCAGAAGGCATTAAAAGCGGTAACACCGCCATGGGCTTGATTGAGAAATTCGGGAACGTCTCTGCACAGGTATTCATGCCCATCGTCCCGGCGCTCATCGTTGGCGGACTCATTCTTTCGATCAAGAATCTCCTGGTCAATTATTGCGGATTGAGCACCGATAGCGGAACCGCCCAGGTCCTGTTGGCGATCTTTAGCGCTTCGTTTAGCTTCTTGCCCGTTTATCTTGGTTATCAGCTCGCAGCCGTCATGAAGATGCAGCCCATCATGGGCGCATTGCTGGGCGCGATCATGATCAGCTCGTCCATTAGCGGTGCTGAGGGTCTCGACTTTCTTGGCATCCCCATCCCGACGAATGACTACTCGAGCACGGTGGTGCCAATCGTACTGGGCGTCGTGTTCATGTACTTCGTCGATCGCGGTCTTCAGAAAATAATCCCCGACGTTACCAAACTGTTCTTGAAGCCGCTGCTCACCATGATCATCGTCGTGCCTGTCGAGCTGATTATCCTTGGCCCCGCCGGCAGCATGATGGGCTACGCGCTGAGCGATGCCGTCACGTGGCTTATGGACAACGTGGCATTTATCGCTACTCCGATCCTGGCAGCCCTTAACCCCTATTTCGTCATGCTCGGTCTCGATAAGGCTTACATCGCAATCGAAGTTACGAGCCTGGCGCAGCTCGGTTGGGCACCCATTATCTTTGGATTCATCTCGAACCTCTGCATTGGCGGCACGAGCCTCGCCCTGGCAACTGCCATGAAGGGAAACAAAGAGAAGAGGGGTATGGTCACCACGGTTGCCGTCACCGCACTCTGTGGCGTAACCGAGCCCGCGTTCTACGGTTGCCTCATCGAGCGTCCCCGCCTGCTTGTCGGCACGGCAATCGGCGCGCTCTGCGCTGGACTCCCTGCAGGCATCTTTGTTCTGAAAGAGTATGTTGCGGGAGCATGCCCCGGCCTTCTTTCGGCACTCATCTTTATCGCTCCCGATGGGTCCATGGGCAACTTCGTGCTGGCATGCGTTGTCGCCATCATCGCCATCGTCGTCTCCTTCATCGCTGCACGCGTGATCATCAAGAAGAACCCCAGCTATATTGAGTAGATGCCCGCTGTTTGCATTGGGGACATCCTCGGCAGACCATTAGCAAGAACCCAAGAAGTTCCTTAGGAGCTCGATTAATCCATTCGGATTCCTGAGGCACAAACGACCCCGATTCCACAATGAAATCGGGGCCGTTGTTTCTAAAGCCGTCGATAGACAATCGGCGTTTACCTTAGCTCCCTATCCAAATTAATTATCCACGCTCGTTCTCCGGTCGGGAGATTTTCTTCGTTCGCGTGTCCAGAAATCCACGCTCGAACAGGACCCCATGTCCGCACCCGCCCTTGTCTCGATCTGTAACAGCAAGAGGCCTATTCCGCTTCTACATGTTACAGATCAAGATATTCCTAAAACACCCTAAGTTTCATCTCAATCTGTAACAGTTAGATGCCAAATATCGGTCTTGTTGTTACAGATTTAGACAAACTAGAGGACGAGACAAACCAAAAACGGGATGGGCGCCAACCCGATGGCACACCACCTACAAAGAAACGGGCCCTGTCCCACAGGGGAACAGAGCCCGAAACTTTCATGGAGCCAGTGACAGGAATCGAACCTGCAACCCACTGATTACAAATCAGTTGCGCTACCGTTGCGCCACACTGGCACACTTGGCGCTTTCGCGCGAAGCCTGTTAAGGATAAAGGAATTGAAGACGGGGCGCAACAGGCCCTTCGACCGACCACATCTCAAAACTATTCGCCAGAACGAATAGTTTTATCCGTTCGCCAAAACCAAAAACTATTCGTTTTGGCGACGGCAACCCACAGTCCATTGATTACAAATCAACGGGCCGGCCAATTGGGAAACGGGTCTCTATGGATAATCCCCTACCGTCCGCGCAGGGCCTTAAGCTTGGCCAGGGCATCGGGACTCAGGCGGCTGCCCAGAGTCATCTTGATCTGCGGGGCCTCCTCGGCCTCGTGAACGTCGTTATCAATCTGTTTGATCTCGTCCACCAGCATACGGCTCGAGATGCGCGTGACGCCCTTCCCCATGACGACAGCCTGGATCGTGCCGTCACTCGATACCACGGAGCACGCGCGGCCTTCCTCGCGTGCCTCGATGCAGAGCTTCTGCACCACGGTATCGGCAGAGACGCCCGTCGGCGAGAACTCGATGCGCACGCCGCGGGCCGGTAGGTTGGGGCGCTCGTTGGAGATGTTGCCCGCGCCGTCGAACACGATCACGGCCTCGTAACGGCCCTGGGCAAACGCCGCGACATCGTTGATAAGCGCAGTACGAGCCATATCGTGGACGTCGCTGGAATATGGATCGTCGGAATGGTCGTAGACGAGCTTTTCGTAGCGCGGCGTGCAGTGAATCACGTTGTAGCCGTCGACCACCAGCAGCTCGGGCTTATTGGAGTGCACCGTCGAGACCGGATCGGCGATGGCCTGCGCAAACGCATTGCCGCCCACACCATAGGTCGCGGCCGAAACGATCGGCTTGGCCGAGCCCTCGCCAAAGCGCTTGGCCTTGGACTTGGCGCGGTTCTTCTTGGACATGCGCTACTCCTCCCCCATGAGCTCGCCGGCATTGCGGCGCAACCACTCAAAGCACAGCGCAGTGGTCGCCTGGGCAACATTGAGACTCTCGGTCATGCCGCGCTGGGGAAGCTTGGTCAAAAAGTCGCATTTCTCAAGCACCAGGCGCGAGATGCCGTCGCCCTCGGAGCCCATGACGAGCGCAACGCGGCCCTCGAAGGGAGCATCCCAGCAGCTGCCCTCGGCGTGCTCGGAAGCACCGCCCACCCAAAAGCCGGCGGCCTTGAGGTCGTCGAGCGCTCGAGCGATGTTGGGAACCTGTGCGATGGGCAGATGCATAACGGCGCCGGCAGAGGTCTTGTAGCTGCCGACGGTCACACCGGCGGCGCGCTTGTTGGCAATGATGACGCCCGCCGCGCCCACGACCTCGGCAGAGCGCACGATGGCGCCAAAGTTACCGTCGTCGGTCACGTGGTCGAGCACGACGACAAGAGCCGGACCCTCGCCCGCGCGGTCGAGGATATCGGCAACATCGGCATAGGGGAAGTTGCCCACCTCGAGCGCAATGCCCTGGTGAGCGCCATGGCTCGACAGCGCATCGAGCTGCGCGCGCGGCACATACTTAATGCGGACACCCGCGGCGTTGAGATCGTCGACCAGGCGCGACAAGGCAGCATCGCGCTCCCCGCCCTCGGCGATGAGCGCGCACTTGACGGGAAAGCCGGTGCGCAGGGCCTCGGCGGCAGCACGGCGACCTTCGATAAACTCGCCCTTGGGGACCTGAATGTTGTCGCGGTTGCGATTTCGCTGCGGACGCGCAGCCTGGGCTTGGGAGCGCTCGCGCTGGCCCTTGGAAGCGGCAGCGCGGTCATTGCGGCGAATCGGGCGCGAGCCAGAAGCAGCCTGTTTGCCACCACGAGGCGCACGCTTGCGATTGTCGGCCATAAAGCGACCTCCTAAATACGACTATCAAACGAAACAAATAGACCGACCGCCCGAGGTGCGGCAGATTGCCTTGAAAGAGGAGGGCATAGACCTTGAGGTCATGCCCGACGATTGAAAGGCAAGGTGCCGTGGCTCGGGCGGTCGGCACGGGTTTTCCAAGTGTCCGAGATGGCCGTGAAAGAGGAGCGACGCGTACTTGAGTACGCGAGCGACGGTTTGAACGGCAAGGTCGGGTGCTTGGGAAACCAGCAGGGATTAGAGAGTCTTGATACGGGTGCCAGCTGCAGTATCTTCGATCGTCAGACCCAGGTCCTTGAGCTGATCGCGGATGGCATCTGCCAGATCCCAGTTCTTGGCGGCGCGGGCCTCGGCGCGGGCCTCGAGAATCTTGGCAGCGGCCTCGTCCACATCGTCGCCCGTGTAGGCGACCAGGCCGGCGGCAACGCCTAGCAGACCCAGCGGCAGCTCGACCTTGGGCTCGGGGAGCTCAACGCCAAACGTATCGAGCAGCTCGACCAGCGTATCGGCGGCGGCAAGCGCGGCGGCCTTGTCGGCAGCGTCGCCCGCCTGCTCCAGGTACTGGTTGCACTCGGTCACAAAGCCAAAGACGGCACCCATGGCACCAGCGGTGTTAAAGTCGTCGTCCATGCACTCCTTAAAGGTGGCACGGGTCTCAGCGGCCTTGGCGGCAAACGCCTCGGATGCTGCCTCATCGGCATCGGCCGTCGCATGGTTCGCGGCCCAGCGCAGGTTCTCGACCGTACCGGCGATACGCATGAGCGAGTTCTCGGCACCCTCCAGGCGCTCCCAAGAAAAGTCAAGCGGCGAGCGATAGCTCGTCTGCAGCATCAGCAGGCGCAGGGCCGCGGCAGAGTGCTGTTCGAGCACCTCAGCCAGCGTAAAGAAGTTTCCGAGCGACTTGGACATCTTCTCGCCGTCGACCAGCAGCATGCCCGTGTGCATCCAGGTGTTGGAGAAACCCTGGTGCCAGGCGCAGGTGGCCTGGGCGCACTCGTTCTCGTGATGCGGGAAGGCAAGGTCGGAGCCGCCGCCGTGGATGTCGATCGGGGTGCCCAGGTAGCGATGCACCATGGCGGCGCACTCGGTGTGCCAACCGGGACGGCCCTCGCCCCAGGGGCTCGGCCAGCTGGGCTCGCCGGGCTTGGCGGCCTTCCACAGGGCAAAGTCGAGCGGGTCGTTCTTGTCCTCGTTCTCCTCGATGCGCGCGCCAACCATAAGGTCGTCGATGTTGCGGCCCGAGACCTGACCATAGTTGGGATCGCTGCGCACGGCAAAGTACACGTCGCCGTTATCGGCGGCGTAAGCGTGACCCTGCTCGATAAGCGTCTTGATCATAGCGATCATGGGGCCGATCTCCTTGGTGGCGCGGGGGCGCACATCGGGATCGAGCACGTTGGCGGCGCGCATGACGCCGATGAACTTGTCGGAGAACTCCGTCGCGACCTCGGCGGCCGTTCGGCCCTGCTCGTTGGCGCGCTTGATGATCTTGTCATCGACATCGGTGAGGTTCTGGGCGAACGTGACCTCGTAGCCGCTCGCGATGAGCCAGCGGCGAATCACATCGAAGCTGATGAACGTGCGGGCGTTGCCGATGTGGATGTTGTCGTAGACCGTGGGGCCGCACACGTACATGCGGACCTTGCCGGACTCGATGGGCTGGAACTCTTCCTTTTTATGGGTAGCGCTGTTGTAGATACGCATTCGTTACTCCTTAACGGTTTTCTGTAGCAGGCAGACGGCCCAGGCGCCAATTCCCTCGCCTTGGCCTTCCCAGCCGAGCTTTTCGGTCGTAGTGGCGGCAACGCCCACGTTTTCGACGTCAACGCCCAGGGCATGGGCAAGGTTGGCGCGCATGGCATCGCGGTGCGGGGTGATCTTAGGCTGCTGGCAGGCAATGGTGCAGTCGGCATCGACAAACTCAAAGCCCAGCTCGCGCGCATAGTCCATCACGCGAGCGAGCAGCACCATCGAATCGGCACCCTCGTAGGCGGGATCGGTGTCGGGGAATAGCTTGCCGATGTCTCCCCCGCGGCAGGCTCCCAGAATGGCGTCTGCCAGCGCGTGTGCAAGCACATCGGCATCCGAGTGGCCCAGCAGGCCGCGCTCGTAGGGGATGTCGACCCCGCCGATGATACATCGACGCCCCTCCACCAAACGGTGGACGTCGTAGCCGTGGCCAATGCGCAGGTTACTGAACATGGGGAAGGTCCTCTCCCTCGGCCATACGGCCAAGCAGAATCGCGGTTACGGGACGCAGGTCCTCGGGCACCGTAACCTTAAGGTTGTCGCGCGGACTCTGGACGCAGCGGACGCGTCCACCCATGCGCTCAACCAGCGATGAATCGTCGGTACCGATAAAGCCCTCGGCGATGGCTGCGGCGTGAGCGCGCTTCATGGCGTCGACGCTAAAGATCTGCGGCGTCTGCGCGGCCCAATAGAGCTCACGCGGCGGCGTCTCGACGATATTATCGCCGTCGACGATCTTGAGCGTGTCGATCGCGGGCTGACCGCACACGACACCGTCGAGGGCGCGGTCGCCCACAAGCACGTCGATCGCATGATCGATGGCCTCGGTCGTGATGAGCGGACGGGCGCCGTCGTGGATGGCGACGTACTCAAAGCCCGCCGGCACCGCGTGCACGCCGGCGCGGGTGGAATCCTGACGAGTATCGCCGGCATCGGCAAAACTGATGGGCGTGTCATAGTCAAACGGGTCGATGGCCAGGCGGCGCATCTCGGCACGGCGCTCGGCAGGGCACACCACCACGATGTGGCCGACCTTGTTGCTACGATCGAACGCGCGGATGGACCAGCTCATGAGCGGACGGCCCGCCACGTTAACGAGCTGCTTGCCGCCGGGATTTCCAAAGCGCTGGCCGCTGCCGCCGGCAACGACCACGGCGCATACGGGCGCCATTATGCGTTCCCCTGTTTGGTGCCCTTCATGCGGTACAGGGAGTCCGCAAGAATGGCAGGGTTGTTGACGCCAAAGTCGCCCAGGCGCTCCGGATCCTCGCTGATGTCATCCATGAGCTCCTGCAGCGAGCCGTACTCGTCGACGATCTTCTCGGCCACGCCGTCGCGCACAACAGACACGCGCGAAAGCGTGCGCAGGCCCAGCGGCGTCATGACGGAGTCCTCGTCCAGGTCGTCGTAACCCAGAACCGCCGCCACATGCTGTGGGTCGGACAGGTCCTTAGGCGTCATACGGCTCAGGTTGGCGCGGATCTTTTCGGCATTGGCCTCGGAGGAATCGCTCGCATAGTCGCGAATCATCAGGTCGTACTCGGTATCCATGCTGGAGCCGGCGAGCTGCTCGAGCTGCATCTGCACGAGCTTGCCCTGGTTGCCCAGCTTGACAATGCAATCCTTAAGTTCGGTCTTTGCCTGCTGCATGATCTCGAAGCTCGAGAAAATCCCGGTAATGTCGGCGAGCGTAACGTAGTCGTCGAGCTCGAGGGCCGTCAGGCGCAGCAGGGAGCGGTCGAGCGACTGACGGGTAGTCTGGAGCGTGGCGACGAGCTGGTTGACCGAGCTCATGATGGTGGTGACGGGCTGGATCTCGTAGCTCTTGCCGTGAACGTACACGTTGACGACGGCACGACGGGCCGAGACCGAGATCACGATGGCATCCGTGAGCACCGACATGCGGGCGGCGGTGCGGTGACGCATGCCCGTCTCACTCGTGGCAAGCGAGGGATCGGGATTGAGGTGGAAGTTGGCGCGCAGGATCTGGGTGAGGTCGCCGTCGATGACGATGGCGCCGTCCATCTTGGAAAGCTCGAACAGGCGGTTCGAGGTAAACGAAATGTTGAGCGGGAAGCCGTCGTTACCAGCAGCGAGCACGTTTTCGGTGTCGCCGACGCAAATAAGAGCGCCCAGGTGACCAGCAATGATCATGTCGAGGGCGGTGCGGATCGGCTGGCCAGGTGCCGTCAGGCGGATGGCCTGTTCCATACGCTTTTGCAGCTCGTTCTTATCCAAGGCATCGCTCCCATCGCATACGCTCCATAAACGCTAAATAGTTTCTCACGGTTTGTCCCCGCGGCGCTCGCGAAATCCGATGCTTACAGAATGAGCGAACACCGCTGAGAGCCTCAACCCAAATGAGCTGTTCATGTGGTAGCATCGGGATTCACATGAATGAGGGAGTAGTCGCGTGACCGGGTTCGCCTCCGGTGGCGCGGCAAGTCAACATACTGGCCGACACGGTCTGGCTTGCCTTAATGAACGAGACTCGTGGTTGTACGCGCGGCGCGTACGCCACGGGTCTTTTTTGTTGCTCCCCTGTCAGAAGTACACGCGGGTTCGCCCGCAAGGAGGGAGCCAAACCATGGGACTCGTAGAGCTCGTGCTGCTCGCCATTGGCCTTTCGATGGACGCCTTTGCCGTATCCATCTGCAAGGGCCTTGGCATGAAGAAGATCAACCTTAAGGTCGCCGTAGTGCTCGGCCTGTTCTTTGGCGGCTTCCAGGCCGGCATGCCCGTGATCGGATGGGCGCTTGGCAGCCAGTTTATGGGCATCATCGGCCCCATCGACCATTGGATTGCCTTTATCCTTTTGGCCTTCATCGGCGGCAAAATGCTGTGGGAGGCTTTTACCGAGGACGAGGATGAAGGCGACGGCAAGAATGCCGAAAAGATTGAACTGAGCGAGTACCTGATCCTCGCCATCGCCACTTCAATCGACGCCCTGGCCGTGGGCATCTCGTTCGCCGCGCTTTCGGTCGACATCGTTCCCGCTGTATCGCTTATCGGCGTCACAACGTTTATCTTCTCCGTCGCCGGCGTAGCGATCGGCCACACCTTTGGCGCGCGCTACGAAAAACCTGCCACCATCGTGGGCGGCATCGTGCTCATCCTCATCGGACTTAAGATCTTGCTTGAGCATCGGGGGATTTTGGCGCTGTAACGCCAAACACAATCGCTCAAAACTCAACGCCAGTACAAGGCCTCATGCAAAGTTTTGCATGAGGCCTTTTCGTGCAGACTTTTGCATGTCATACTGATATGCAAAAGTCTGCACGTTAGGAGATCGCCGTGAATACCCTTCCCATCACCACACCGCGCCAAGCTGGCATCTACGTGCGCCAGGCACGCGAGGCTCAGGGTCTCACCCGTGCCGCCCTCGCCAAAACGGCCAGTGTTTCAGAGCGCCTGCTCGCATCGCTCGAGCTAGGAGACGCCACCGGCATTCGACTCGACAAGTTGCTGTCCGTCTTTAACGCACTCGGCATAGGTCTCTTTGCGCAAAGCGATAACGACTCCATCGCATCGCCCTCCGAACATCCGACGACGAAAGCGGACCTCCCTATCGCGAACTCGAATGCCCTGCCAAAGCCAAGCGTAGGCAGACGACCCGCTCGACAAGGAACGCCATCTTCCTATGGTGCCTTGCTGGCCCAAATCGCAGCCGAGCAAGGCCTTTCCGACACTTCAGACGTCTCCTTTGACTGTAAGGTTGTGAAATAAATGGCAGAGATGGAGCTTGCGACCCTCATTTGTGGCGAAATCGCAGGCACTCTCCGGCAAGACGAGCATGGACTCTGCAGCTTTGTATACGCCCCAACCTATCGCGGAGCACCACTATCGCTTACAATGCCGCTTTCCAATCGCACGTATGGCCATAACATCGTCCGCCCGTTCCTATTTGGCCTTTTGCCCGACAGCCAAGAGCAGCGTCGCGCTATTGCCGCCGAGCATGACGTTGCATCCAACAACCCCGTCGCCCTCTTGTGCCATATCGGTCTTGACTGCGCAGGGGCCGTTCAGTTTTGTCGAACCGATCAATTAGGCGCCGCCCGCGGCAGGGTCTCGGCATACCGCCCGCTTACCAATTCTCAAATCGCTCACAAGCTCAAAGCAATTCGCGATGACGAAAGAGAGACATGGATGGGCTCCAACGAAAGCTGGTCCCTGGGCGGCAACCAAGGCAAATTTGCACTAGCTTGGCATGATGGCCAATGGTGCGAATGTCTAGGGTCATCCCCCACTACCCATATCTTCAAAAATGGTGTCGTTGGGTTCAAACATCAGGCCTTAAACGAATTCGTCTGCATGAAAACGGCTCGGCGTGTTGGCATTCCAACTGCCAACGTCTCCTATTGCACATTTGAAGACGAAGCCGCGCTCGTCGTTGAACGGTACGACAGAATTGTCAATAGCAGCGGAAATATCGAAAGGCTGCATCAGGAGGACTTTTGCCAGGCGCTCGGTGTATTGCCAAGCCAGAAATACACCGCCGACGGAGGACCAACCACACGAGACATCCAAGAACGACTGATTAACACAGTCCCCCACCACATGAATCTTGTGCTTTTTACCTATATGTTGTTCTATAACGCCATTATCGGAGCGCCTGACGCACACGCTAAAAACTACTCGCTCATCCTAGGTAAAGGCACAAACGCAGCGCTCGCACCCATGTACGATGTCGCATCGGGCTTGGCGTACGAGCGTATGCGCCGCCGGGCGCGCCTTGCCATGAGCGTTGGCGGCGAAAATCGAGTGGGGCGCATCGGTCCAGGCGCTATCCGCCGATACCACGGTATGGGCGACCCCGCGCTGGAGGCGGCGCTCACCGATGCCGGGCTATCCGAGAAGTTTTGCTTTGCGACCATGATGGACCTCGCCTACGAGGTGCCCATTTGCATGGAAGAGATCATGGACGAATACGCCGACCTGCCCGGCATGGCGGACCTGCGCGAGCACATGCTCGGCCCCGTCCGCGAAAACTGCCAGCGAACCCTCGACCTCATCAGGGCGGATATGGGCTAGACGCCAATCAATTTCCCATTTCTTAAAAGAAGAGAGGGGACACCTGTCGCAAAAGACCGGGTACCCCCTCTCGTAATGTCATTTGCAATCCGCTAGCACGTGGCTCGGACTGCTGCTAGCGCAACCTTTACGCGGCGAGGCGCTTGAGCACGTCGATGAGCAGCTCGTAGAAGCGCTCGGCAGAAGCGAGCTCCATGCTCTCGTCCGGGGTGTGGACATCGGAGAGCGTCGGGCCCACGGCGATGGCATCCAGGCCGTGCAGGGCCTCGGCAAACAGGCCGCACTCAAGGCCGGCGTGAATGGACTCGATGCGCAGCTCGGAGCCAAAGAGCTCGCGATAGCTCTCGACAAAGACGTCGCGGACCGGCGAATGCTCGGCATAGCTCCAGCCGGGATACTCGAACTCAAACTTGGCGTCGAAGCCCAGGACATCGGCAAGCGTCTGCAAACGATCCTTGAACTCGTTCTGCAGCGAGGTGATCGAGGAGCGCGGGGAAAGCATGATCTTAACCTCGTCGTCAGAGGTGGCAACCACGCCGATGTTGGAGGAAACCTCGACTGAGCCGTCGGTGGCGACGTTGCGGCGAATCACACCATTGGGGGCAAGACGCAGAGCGCGGATGAGGGCAAGCGCGGACTTCTGGTCCATGGCCTCGACCTCGGCGTCGTCGGCAATCTCGACGGTGCAGGTAAAGCCGGGGTCGAAGACCTCGAGCTCGGCAGTGACGTCGGCGATGATGTCCTTTGCGATCTGGGCCGCGGCCTCGGCGGCAGCGTGGTCGGCATAGACCAGAACAGCCTTGCACTCACGGTTGATGGCGTTGTCCTTGGTGCCGCCGTTAAAGCTCACGATGGCGGGCTCGCCGGCAACCATCAGGCGGTCGATGATGCGGGCCATGATGAGGTTGCCGTTGCCGCGCTCCAGGTGGATATCGCTGCCGGAGTGGCCGCCCAGCAGGCCGGAGATGTCGAGCGTGAGGGTGCTACCGGTCTTGTGCTCGCGCGCGATGGGGCAGGTGTAGGTAACGACGACGCCGCCGGCGCAGCTGACGGTGGCAACGCCCTCTTCCTCGGAGTCAAGGTTAATCATGGTGCGGGCGCTAATCTGGGACTTGTCGAGCGTCTCGGCGCCGACCAGGCCAGTCTCCTCGTCGGTGGTGAATACGCACTCGAGGGCGGGGTGAACGATCGAATCGTCATCGAGAACAGTGAGCATAAGCGCGACGGCGATACCGTTGTCGGCGCCCAGAGTGGTGCCGTTAGCGGTGAGGACGCCGTCCTTGACGACCAGGTCAATACCGTCGGTCGTAAAGTCGTGCTCAACAGAGCCCAACTTGTCGCACACCATATCGATGTGGCCCTGCAGCATCACGGTCGGAGCATTCTCGGCGCCGGCAGAAGCGGGCTTGCGAATGATGACGTTGTAGACCTCGTCCTGGTACACATCGAGGCCGCGCTCCTTAGCAAACGCAACCAGGAAATCGCTGATGCCCTTCTCGTTGCCAGACCCACGGGGGATCGCGCTGACCTCCTCAAAGAAATGGAACAGTTGGGCGGGCTCGTAGCCGGTGATCTTGTAATCCATGGTGCCTCCTTGGCGCAACTGGTTAGACAGTAAGACATGCGACTTGTATATTCCCAGACTTTGCGTGCATAAACCAGTCGAAAACGCCGAGCGCCCTTGCATCATCGGCTAACGGCGGGGAAACGCCACTTTATCAAGGTAAAGCAAGCTAGACGGGCCGTGCAGAGGGAACGTTGGACCCCCCAACCAACCTCAACGCCTGTTGAACATTAATGCATACACCATTGGTGTGTTTAATAAGATTCTTGTCCTCCGTCACGACGTAATCGGCATCAATGCGATTGGCGACGCCCAGCATCAGGTCGTCCTCAAAGTCATTGTGGTGGTACTTGAACACAAAGGAGTCGAAGACCTCGTCTGCACCGACCGGGGCGATGAGGGCTAGCTCGCGCATCTGTCGAACGCATGCCCAGGCCGTTTCGTCTGCCGCCGCAATGGCGTTATCGCTCAGTGAGCCAGTCTTTCTTCGGCACTCCTGCTTGATTGCCGCCGAGACAAGATATGAAACGTCTTTGACCGAAAGCGACGAGGCAAACAGGGCAATCCGCTCCGAGGCGTCGGCAATCTCGATCAGATGGACGACATTTGCCGTACGGTCGGACCTGCCAGAAAAATAATCCATCCATACGTTGGTATCGATTAACAGCTTGAGGACGCCTTCTGTGCTCATAGTTCCACCCACTCGGGATAGCGCTCCGCCATGGCCTCCTCATAGAGGTCGTCATAGTCTCCCGAGAACTCAGGGATGGGGATGCCGTATTTGAGGCACGAATCGCGAACGATATGGCTGCCTTGCGCGGCCCTTGACTCCATGCGCCGGGGCTCCACTCCGTCAGAAACCGGAGCCGCCGCGTCTCCCTTCGAGGGCATGCGTCCGTTAACGACCAGATACTCCCAAAGTGTCCGAACGGCTTGTGACGGCGTCATGCCAATATGAGTCAGGACGGCGTCTCCCGCCTCTTTGAGCTGGCGATCTATACGCACGTTCATCTGAACTGGCCGCGTGTCGAGTATTGACGTAGGCATATCAGCTCCTTTGCTATACTATATCTCGATTTTAGTATAGCACGGCAGATTGAAGCGCATTTCAATAGAAATGAGGGCGCTTCCTTATCGGAAACGCCCCCGTTATACAAGGTATGTTCAATCCCTACAGCGCACCAGAGCCGGCTTGCATCATGCCACCGGGGCCCGAGCTCACGCCACTGCTCACAGGCGCGGCGTTTCCGGTGTGCGGCGCCGCCGGAGCGGTATCGCCACCGAGCGTGCCCGCCGGACGCGGTGCCGGGATCTCGCCCGTGCCGTGGCTAAAGACAAACTTGCCATCGGCCACGTCGCACAGGACGGTATCGCCCTCGCCCCACTCGCCGGCCAGAAGCTCCTCGGACAGCGGGTCCTCGATGAGCTTTTGAATAGCACGACGCAGCGGACGTGCGCCATTGGTAAGATCGGTACCCTCGGCCACAATCTTGTCGTAGGCCGCATCGGTGAGCTTGATGTTCATGCCGTTTGCGATCAGGCGCTGGCGCAGATCGTCCACCAGCAGGTGCGCGATCTTGGTGAGATTCTCGCCCGTGAGCTTCTGGAACACCACAATGTCGTCGATACGGTTGAGCAGCTCGGGGCGGAACAGGCGCTTGAGCTCGCCCATCGCGCGGCCCTTGATTTCACTCGACGTGAGACCCTGCTCGCCGGTGGTGCCAAAGCCAACGCTCGCATCCTGTGCGATCTCGCGGGCGCCCACGTTGGACGTCATGATGATCACGGTGTTGCGGAAGTCGACCGTCTTGCCCTGGCTATCAGTCAGGCGGCCCTCCTCCAGCACCTGCAGCAGGATGTTGAAGATGTCGGGGTGCGCCTTCTCGATCTCGTCGAACAGCACGACCGAATACGGGTGACGACGAACGGCCTTGGTAAGCTGACCGCCCTCGTCGTGACCCACGTAACCCGGAGGGCTACCGATGAGCTTGGAGACCTCGAACTCGCTGCCGAACTCCGACATGTCGAAGCTGATGAGCGCGTCCTTGCTGCCAAAGAGGTACTCGGCGAGCGTCTTGGCGAGCTCGGTCTTGCCTGTGCCGGTGGGACCCAGGAAGATAAAGCTGCCGCCGGGGCGACGCGGGTCCTTGAGCGGCGAACGGCTGCGGCGCACGGCCTTGGCGACGGCCTCGACTGCCTCATCCTGACCGATGATGCGCGTCTTGAGCACGCTTTCGGTCTGCAGCAGGCGCCGGCTCTCGCTCTCGGTGAGCGAGGAAACCGGCACGCCAGAGGTCACGGACACGATGTCGGCGATCTGACTCACGTCGATGGTGAGCGGGCTGGCGTCGAGCTCGGCGGTCCAGGCGGCCTTGGCTTCGGCGAGTTCAATCTCGGCGGCCTTCTGCTGCTCGGTGATCTCGGCGGCCTTGTTCATGTCATCGCTCTCGGTGGCCTCCTGCGCGGCGGCCTTGAGCTCCTCTATACGCTGCTCGGCCTCGCGCACCGGCTCGGGCGCGCGATTCGCGGCGATGCGAGCGCGGGCACCGGCCTCGTCGATGAGATCGATGGCTTTATCGGGCAGGAAGCGATCCTGGATGTAGCGGTTGGAAAGGTTCGCGGCGGCCTCGATAGCACCCTGCGTATAGCGCACATGGTGGTGCTCCTCGTAGCGCGGCTTAAGCGCGGTCAGGATCTTGACCGTGTCCTCGACGCTCGGCTCCTCGACATCGATGGTCTGGAAGCGACGCTCGAAGGCCGGGTCCTTGGTGAGGTACTTGCGGAATTCCTCGGCCGTGGTGGCGCCGATAATCTGGAAGGCACCGCGCGCGAGTACGGGCTTGAGCATGGAGCTCGCATCGATGGAGCCCTCGGCAGAACCGGCACCGATGATGGTGTGCATCTCGTCGATAAACAGGATGACGTCGTCCGCTTCGGTGGCCTCCTGGATCACGTTCTTGAGGCGCTCCTCAAACTCGCCGCGATACTTGGCACCCGCCACGAGACCCGGCAGGTCGAGCGTCCAGATATTCTGGTTCATGAGGTTCTCAGGCACGTTGCCGGCTGCTATCTGCTGAGCCAGGCCCTCGACGATGGCCGTCTTGCCCACGCCGGGATCGCCCAGGATGAGCGGGTTGTTTTTGGTGCGACGCGAGAGGATTTCCATCATGCGCTGGACTTCCTTTTCGCGACCAATTACAGGGTCGAGCTCGCCGTCGCGCGCCTTCTGCGTGAGGTTGGTCGCGAACTGCTTGAGCGTGTCGGTGCCACTCCCCTTTTGCTGAGAGGCATCCGAGCCGCTAAAGAACGGCAGGCCCGCACCGGGACGCCCGGCACCGGCACCGGCGAGCGGACGCTTCTTGTCCTGGTCCTTGGCGGTGAGTTTCTCGATAGCCTTTTTAATGGAAGCAGACGACACGCCCAGGCGCATGAGGATGTCCATGGCCATGCCGTTGCCCTCTTCGACGATGCCGATCAGCAAGTGCTCGGTCGAAACGTAGGTCTGGTTGTTCTCGCGTGCCACGCGGAAGGAGCGCTCCATCACGCTGATGACGAGCGGCGTAAAGGCGAGCTTGGCAGCCTCGGTCTCCTCGCTGGGCTCGGGAACCGTGGTCTGGACCTCTTTGAGGGTATCCATGATGTCATCGTAGGAGATGTCGAGCGAACGCAGCGCCTCGGCGGCAATGCCCTCGTCCTCCTTGGCAAGCGCGAGCAGCAGGTGCTCGGTGCCCACCTTATTTGAGTGCAGATCGAGCGCCTCCTGCTTGGCCATGGACATGACCTTGCGCGCGCGATCGGTAAAACGGTCTAACATGCTAGTTCCTCTTAGACGAGCTAGTTTTTCAAACGCAAAGCGCCACTCGTGGCGGCGCTTTGGTCTCTTTACCCATATGGAGTATATGTTAACCGTTGGGACCTTTCCTGCCCGTAGCCGCGCGACAACGTCTACAAAAAAGGAATTGCCAGGTGCCTCTGCATCGGCCCAACGAGCGTGGATTTTCGGACACCCATTCCACGAGCGTGGATAATCTCCCGTTTTGAGCCCGTAAACAGGCCAAAAACGGGAGATTATCCACGTTCATGTTTTGCGGATCAGTTTCATTTGCACCAATTAGCTGGTGTGACGCCAGCGAGAGTCGGTGAGGGTTCTCGCCACGCCCAGGCCAACGGGCAGAAACGCCACAATGAGCACTGCACGCACAAACCAGCCGAGCATATTGACCGTGTCGAAGGTGCACATGTAATACATCGAGCGATACAGATACAAGCCCGGCACCATAATGACAATCGATGGCACCGTGAGGGCGATACGTGGGTAGGTGAGCTTGATTTCGGCTAAGCTCGCGAGCAGGCCCGATACCAGCGCACCGATAAACGCTGCCGCCTCGGGAGGCATACCTAAGCTCAGGCCCAGGAAGGGAAACAGCGCCGGCGCATCAACAAGGGTCAGACGCAAGGTATTGGACACGGCGCCGATCAGCCCAGCTGCCGCGGCCATCTTTACCGGGCTGTTGAACATCACCGAGAAGCCGAATACGCCAACAAAGCTCATCACCACGCGCAGGAGCGTAAGGGCAAGCGGCGAAAGGCCGAGCGGGGCAAAATCATCCGGTGCCAGCCCCACACACTCGGCAACCATCCAGCCCACAAGGGTCGCCATCACAATAATCGACACGGCATACGAAAGACGCTCAATGCCGCTTCGCATATCGAGCTTAGCGATGTCGAGGCCTGCCGTAATGAGGGGAAAGCCGGGAATCACAAAGAGCATGGCGCCGATATAGCCTTCTTGGTGCGACATTGCCCCCGGTACGACCTGGCCAAGGCCGAGCAATGTCAGCAGATACGAAACGCAAGCGAGCGCAACGCCAATCGTCAGCGCGCTAAACTGGCCAAGACCCTGCTTGAGAATATGAGAGCGAGCAAAGTTGCCAACACCAGCGCCTACGAATGCGCAGGCCATCTCGATAGGGCCGCCGCCGAGCAAAAAGACGAAGGCGCCGCAAGCACAAGCTGCCGCAAGGCCCTGTTGCCAGGGAGAGTAATCGGGTTTTGAACTCTCAACGGTCTTGAGCATCTCGTGGTATTCGTGCACGGTAAACCGGCGCCCATACGTCTCGATTTCCTTTAGGAAGCTCTCCATCATCCAAATGCGATGGGTATTGACTCCCGTTGTGGGCAGGCTGACAACCTCGTTAAAGCAGTGGCCATCTTCGATGCAGGTGCACTCAAACGACAGAAGACTTAAGTCAACGTGGACGGTGACACCGAGTACGGCGGCAACGCGATTCATGGTATCGCGTACACGCCAGGCACCCGTTCCGCTCGCGAGCATAAGCATACCGGTGCGGCAGATGATGGATGACTTATCGGTGAGCGGTGCATCGACGGCAAGCTCATCGCCTGCCGTCACGATCTGGTGCCAGTCTGTTTTCATATGGAGTGCGCCGGCACGAACACCGTGGTGCATGGGGGCTCTCGAAAGCAGCGAGTCAAGGCGCGAAGACTGTGGGGGCTCCGTTGATTCGTCCTCAACCTCATCAGTCTCTTCATCGACCAGATCAAATGAGTCAAGCGATGCCGGCTCGCGACGATCGATTAGCTCCTCATCCTCATCGTCAAAGTAATTGAACTGATCGAGCATGTCCTCTTCGATTGCACGCTCGCTCGCGTCGTCCATATAGACGCTCCCTTCCTACCGACTAACCCCCATCCTAGGCAGCAACGGCTAAAGGAAACATAAAAGAGACGGCTGCCATGCGAGCCATGTGCTCAATAGCCGTTGGGTAGTCGTTTAAGAACGTCCCCAATGACTATTGACGGCCAAGGCAACGCCGATGTATTGGCAACGTCAGCGAGCGGGCCGCATTTGAGACAAGGTGACGTGAAACGAAAGGGCGCTGACCTTCTGGTCGCGCCCTTGAAATTGAACGTCAGATTGTCCAAATGCGGCCCGCGCAGTGTCGAGCCGTTACGCGGTTCGTAGAACCGCGTAACTAGTTAGTACATCTTTGCGCCGGCGGGGATGGAAGCG
Source organism: Collinsella sp. AF39-11AT (assembly GCF_003474585.1). Lineage (NCBI taxonomy): Bacteria > Bacillati > Actinomycetota > Coriobacteriia > Coriobacteriales > Coriobacteriaceae > Collinsella > Collinsella sp. AF39-11AT. The sequence goes on from NZ_QROG01000001.1 coordinate 159,635, forward strand.
TCGAGCTGGATCAGATTGAGACGCTCCTCGCCCTCCTCCTCGTGGATAGCGCTGATGAGCATGCCGCAGCTGGGAATGCCCATCATCTTGCGCGGAGGCAGGTTGGTGATGGCGAGCAAGGTCTTGCCGACCAGGTCCTCGGGCTCATAATAACCGTGAATGCCGGAGAGGATGGTACGATCGGTGCCGGTGCCGTCGTCGAGCGTAAAGTTCAGCAGCTTCTTGGACTTCTTGACGGCCTCGCACGCCTTGACCTTCACAGCGCGGAAATCGCTCTTGGAGAAGGTATCAAAGTCGACGAACTCCTCAAACAGCGGCTCGACGGCAATCTTGGAATAATCAACCGTGGGCTTGAGCGGCTTGACGAACGGGCTCGCGGTGTTGCCGGCCTCGGCAGCCTTGGCGGCAGCGGCACCGGACTGGAAACCCTTCTCGGGCTTCATGTGCGGGAACAGCAGCACGTCGCGGATGGAAGCCTGGTTGGTGAGCAGCATGACCACGCGATCGATACCGATGCCGATGCCGCCCGCAGGAGGCATACCGTACTCGAGGGCGCGCACGTAATCCTCGTCGTACTCCATGGCCTCGTCGTCGCCGCCAGCCTTCTCGGCCATCTGGGCGGCAAAGCGCTCGGCCTGGTCGACCGGGTCGTTGAGCTCGGAGAACGCGTTGGCGTACTCGTGACCGGCGATAACCAGCTCAAAGCGGTGCGTCAGGCGCGGGTCGTCCTCAAAGCGCTTGGCAAGCGGGCTGACCTCGATGGGGTAATCGCACACGAACGTGGGGTTGACGATGGTGTCCTCGCCCAGCTCATCGTAGATCTCGGCGATAATCTTGCCGGCGGTCCACTCGGGCTTAATCTCCAGGCCCTTCTCGCGCGCGGCAGCAGCAAGCTCCTCGACCGGCGTATCGATGGTGACCTGTTTGCCGAGCACGTCGGAGACGATGTCGGTCATGGGACGGCTGGCCCACTCACCAGAAAGGTCGATGGTCTGACCCTGGTACTCGATGACCTCGGGGTTGCCGATGGCCTTGTTAGCCGCCTTAATGACACCCTGGGCGAGCGCCTTCATGCCCTCGAGGTCGGAGAAGGCACGATAGGCCTCCATCGTGGTGAACTCGGGGTTGTGGGTAAGGTCCATGCCCTCGTTACGGAAGATACGGCCGATCTCGAACACGCGCTCAAAACCGCCGACGATGCAGCGCTTGAGGTGCAGCTCGGTAGCAATGCGCAGGTAGCACTCCTGATCGAGCGCGTTGAAGTGCGTGATGAACGGCTTAGCCGTAGCGCCGCCCTGGATGGTCTGCAGGATGGGGGTCTCGACCTCCATGTAGCCGTCGGACTCCATAAAGCGACGGAAGGTGGAGAGAATCTGCGAACGCTTACGGAACGTCTCGCGAACGTCGTCGTTGGCGATCAGGTCAACATAGCGCTGGCGATAGCGGGTCTCCTTATCGGAAAGACCGTGGAACTTCTCGGGCAGCGGACGAACGGCCTTGGCAAGCAGGGTCGCGCTCTTAGGGGCAACGGAAAGCTGGCCGCGCTGGGTGCGCACAACCACGCCGGTCACGCCCAGGATGTCGCCCAGGTCGAGGGACTTGAGCGTATTCCAGGCAGCCTCGTCCATGTCGTTGATGCGGCAGAACAGCTGAATCTCGGCAGTCGCATCGCGTACGACGATGAACATGATCTTGCCCTGACCGCGCTTGGCGACCACACGGCCGCCGATCTTCACGACGTCCTCGGTGTCCTCGCCATCGGCAAGCTCGGCGTACTTAGCCTCGATATCGGCAACGTAGTCCTCAAGCTCAGAGTGCTCGGGATAGGGGTTCTGGCCCGCCTCGAACAGGGCGGCGCGCTTGGCCAGGCGGGTGGCGCGCTCGTCGTTGAGCGTCGATGCCTGATCTGCGGCGTTCTGGTTCTCTGCCATAAGTTAGCTCCTCGAACTAAAACGCTCCCCAGGATTCGGTCCCAGGGAGCGAAAACATACCTTTACGCGGGACCGTGGTCTAGCGTGCAATCTTGGCGATGGTGTAGACGCGAGTCTTGCCGGAAGGCGTAACGACCTCGACGGAGTCGCCCTCGCCGTGACCGATGATGGCGTGGCCGACCGGAGACTCGTTGGAAATCTTGTGCTCGAGCGAGTTGGTCTCGGTGGTACCGACGAGCGTGACTTCCATGACCTCACCGTTGGGATCAATCAGAGAAACGGTGGAACCGATGGAGACGGTCAAATCACCTGTGGTGGCAGCAACCTGAGCGTTGGCAAGGATGGCCTGGATCTCGGCAATACGAGCGGCGTTCTGGGCCTGCTTGTCCTTGGCGGCATCGTACTCGGAGTTCTCCGAAAGGTCGCCGAACGCGCGGGCTTCCTTGATGTCCTCGACGATCTCCTTGGCGTAATCGCCCTCACGCCAAGCGAGCTCCTCGACGAGCTTCTGGCGGCCCTCAGCGGTCAGTACGATCTGGCTTGCGTCCATACGGATATCTCCCCAACTCTGATCAAACAATCAACTGTCAACAAAACGAAAAAGACCGGCTAGCCTGCGGGCAAGCCGGTCAGGTGCTCACCCCAAAGGGATGGGACTACTCTGCGTCCGCGTCGCTGTCCTCTGCCTGCTTCTTCTTGGCAGCAGCGAGCTTGGCCTCGAGCTCAGCGATCTCCTTGTCCTCCTCGGACTGCTCGACCACGACCTCCTCGGCCTGCTTGGTCTCGGCCTTATCGTCGCCCTCCATACCCTCACGGATATTCTTGACGGTAGAGCCGAGGGACTTGCCGAGCTTCGGCAGGTTCTTGGGCCCGAAGATAATCAGGACAACGACGAGAATAATGATGAGCTCAGGAGCCCTCAGTCCAAACATGTAGACCTCCACAATACAGCGAGACAAGCTCGAATGAGTATACCGCGGGTATCGCGGTATCACAACAATAGCTAAAAAAAGGGACCGCAAGAAGCGGTCCCTCCTCATGCTCTGGTCGGGTTGACTGGATTTGAACCAGCGACCCCTGCGTCCCGAACGCAGTGCTCTACCAAACTGAGCCACAACCCGTTAGCTCGACTATAGTAACAAAGATTTCCGTCGTGTGCTAGAGAAATTTTTACTTCTTTGGCACTTCGATGCGAACCGTGTTGGGAATGAGCTCCGTCGCGCAGGACCACCAGCCGTTTTGCAGGGCAGCGTCGGCAAGCCCCTCAGCCGTGGCGACGGTGTCGCAAATGGCAAACGAGCAGGCGCCCGATCCGCACACATCTACAGCAACGGTGCCGCCTTGTTTACGCAGCCAATCGAGAACCGTTTGTATCTGAGGCTCCATCTGTGCGGAAATGACACCCAGGTTGTTATGGATGAGCGCATATGCCGTCTCAGCATCACCAGCACGCAAGGCAGAAGCTATCGCGCCGGGCTTGTCTGCAGGCACCGGGGCCTCGTCAAAACGTCGATAGGCTTCAATTGTCGAAACGCTTGCCTCGCGCGGCTTGACCAACACGACGGGCGTTGCGGGCAGCACGGGATACTCAGTTGCCAGCACGTCTCCCCCACCTACGTAGAACGAAGGGCTCGCGTGCAAAAAGAACGGGACGTCAGCACCAATGCCCCGCGCAATGTCGTCGAGCGCGGGGTCGGTGCGATCAATTCCCCAGAGCTCCGCCAAGGCGACAATGACCGCGGCCGCATCCGTCGAGGGACCGCCCAAGCCGGCGCACAATGGAATGCGCTTCTCAATCGTCACGCAGATGTTTGCCTCGCGACCATAATGCTCGGCCATAGCAACCGCAGCCCGATACGCCGTATTCTTTTGCATGGGAAAATCTGATGCCGGAACCGTCTGGACGGTCAGCGCCTGTGCCGGCGTAACCGTCACGGTATCGGAAAGACCGACAGCTGCCATCAGGGAATCGACCCTGTGGTAGCCGCGGTCATCGCGCTCGGTATGAACCCCCAGGTAGAGGTTAATCTTTGCCGGCGCGGAAAGAGTCAGGGACCGATCGGTCACCGCTAGTGCTCCTCGAGCTGATTGCCGAGCGGGGTAAAGATATGCTCGCCGCTCTCGGGGTCGAACAGCTCGACCTGACCGGTGAGGACATCGATATACTGGTAGGACTGACGCGACTTGCGGCCGCGGCGCTCGTCAACCTCGACGATAAAGACTGCCGGATGGACGCTCTTGATGGTGCCCATGCGCTCGACGACGCGGGTGCGGCCCATGTTGGCCTTCACCTTAACGCGATCGCCCACCATATCGGTCAGCTTCTCGTGGATGTCGTCGACGTGATTGACTTCCATCTCTTCCATGAACAGGGCCTCCAGAAGATGCAATTCAAAAAGGGGATAATACCCCTAAGATAGACAAAACTCTAATACTATAGCACCCTGTTGCGACCACGCGCAAGTAGCTAATTTGGCTACTTACAGATTGTCGGTATCGAGGACGATGGTGAACGGACCGTCGTTGACCAAGTCGACTTTCATATCGGCGCCAAAGATGCCGTGCGCCACGTGTTCGACATCTTTGCGAACGAGCGTCAAGAAGTACTCGTAGAGCTCGTTGGCAACATCGGGGGCGCCGGCATCGGTAAACGATGGGCGGCGGCCGTGACGGCAATCGGCGAACAGCGTGAACTGCGACACTACGAGAACCTCGCCGTCGACATCGGCAAGTGCCAGGTTGGTCTTGCCGTTCTCGTCCTCGTTAATGCGCAAGCCGCGGAGCTTGCCCCACAGCTTATCAGCCTCGGCGCGCGTGTCGCCGTGGCCCACGCCCAACAGCACCAGATAGCCGCGCCCAATTTTGCCCACGCACTCGCCGTCGACTGTCACGCCGGCATTGAGTACGCGCTGCACCACCGCACGCACGGCTTACTCCTCGCCCGTCAGTTTGGCGGATAGGTGCTCGAGCGCATGGAATCGATGGCTGATGGCGTTCTTCTCGTCCGCCGTGAGCTCGGCCATAGTCTTGCCCGGCGTATCGACCGGCAGGAACAGCGGGTCGTAGCCAAAGCCGTGATCGCCGCGGCCCTCGTGCGCGATAACGCCCTCACAGGCGCCCTCGCCATAGGTGACCAGGCCGTCCGTATCGATGAGCGCAACGACGCTCATAAAGCGCGCGGTGCGGTCCTCGTCTGCCACGCCTTCCAGATTCACGAGCAGCTTGGCATTGTTGGCGGCATCGTCGCCGTGAACGCCCGCGTAGCGCGCGCTATACACACCGGGCTCACCGTCCAGCGCGTCGACGACCAGGCCCGAATCGTCGGCAATGGCCATGAGCCCCGTCTCTTCGACGGCAGCCTGCGCCTTGATGATGGCGTTCTCCAAAAACGTCGTGCCGTTTTCCTCGGGGTCCTCAAATTCGCCCAGCTGGCCGAGCGCCACAAAGCGCACCTCGGGCATGACCTTGCCCAAAATGGCCTCGATCTCGGTGAGCTTATGGGCGTTGCCCGTTGCCACGACAATGGTCGCCGCCGGGTCGAGGGTGTCGATGTCGATCTTCTCAAGTGCCATGAGTGGTCTCCTTGTCTCTATAGCAATGCCGCGCCGAGGGCGACGAGGGCCTCCGCCTCTCCCCTCTCAATCAACGGCAGTCTTATACTTCGACGTTTTCCCAGATAAAACCTGCCAAAATAAACCTGTCCCTTTTTGGCAGGTTAGGCGAGGGCTTGGCGCTGAAGCTCGATGAGCTCGGCGATGCCCTTGTCGCCCAGGTCGAGCAGGGCGTTGAGACGCTTGCGGTCGAAGGGCGCCTGCTCGCCGGTGCCTTGGAGCTCAATCATCTCGCCGGTGTCGGTAGCGACGAGATTCATGTCGACCTCGGCGTGGCTGTCCTCGGAATAATCGAGGTCGAGCATGGTGTTGCCGTCGACAACGCCCATAGAGATGGCGGCAACCTGGCCCGTGAGCGGAATGCGCTCGATCTTGCCGGCCTCGACCCACATAGCAAGAGCATCATGCAGCGCCACCCAGGCACCGGTAATGCTCGCCGTACGCGTGCCGCCATCCGCCTGGATCACATCGCAGTCGACGGTGACGGTGTACTCGCCGAGCGCCTTCATGTTGACGACGGTACGCAGGCTACGGCCGATGAGACGTTCGATCTCCATGGAGCGGCCCTTACGCTTGGTATACTCGCGCTTGCAACGCTTACCGGTCGATGCCGGCAGCATGGCATACTCTGCGGTTACCCAACCGGCCTTGGCGCCCTTGCGCCAGCCCGGCACGCCCTCCTCAATTGTGGCGGCACACAGCACGCGCGTGTCGCCGAACTCAGCCAGGCACGAGCCGTGGGCATGTTTCATAACACCACGGGTGAGCTTGACGGGGCGCAGTTCATTGGCGGCACGGCCGTTGGCGCGGTTGACCTGCATGTACTCCATAGAAATATCCTTTCGGCAGAAGAAGAGGGCAAGTCTTTGGACGGTAACCCTACATCTATTTCAGTTCGTCGATATCAATATGTTCGATGCTCTTGAGCGGCTGGCCAAAGATAAAGCTACCCGCCACCGCAAACTCGGCAATGTTATCGGCCGTCGTCGCAAAGCGATGCTGAGGCTCGGCAGCGTCGCCCGCCAGCTGCTCGCGGCGCGTGAGGATATCGGTCAGCTCGCGCGTAGTCTCCTCGGCGGAACTCACCACACGCACCCCGGGCCCCAGCGCATGGCGAATAGGCCCCACGAGCAGCGGAAAGTGCGTACAGCCGAGCACCACGGTATCGATTCCGCGATCGCGCAGCGGCTCAACCGTGGCACCCACCAGCGCTCGCACGGCTGGCGTATCGAAGATGTCCTCGTTCTCGAGCCACTGCTCTTGCAGATGCGCGCCCGAGGCGAGCTCGTGTTCGACAACCTCGACAAAGCTCGAGGCAGGACAACCGTATACATCGACGCCGGCATCTAGATCCTGAATGGCGCGCGTGTAGGCGCCCGAGCGAATGGTGAGGTTGGTGGCGAGCACGCCCACGCGACGCGAACGGGTGCTGTTGATTGCCGCACGGGCACCCGGCGCGATCACGCCGATCACGGGAACGTCGAGCACCTGCTGGGCCAGACGCAAGGCCGCAGCTGTCGCCGTGTTGCAGGCGATGACCATAATCTTGACGTCGTGCTTCGACAGCCAACGGCCCGCCTGCAACGCAAACGAGCGCACCTCATCCTCGGTGCGCGTGCCGTAGGGGCAGCGTTTGGTGTCGCCGAAGTAGTAGACGGACTCGTGCGGCAGCACCGTCGCGATGGCGCGCGCAACCGTCAGACCGCCCAAACCAGAATCGAACACGCCAATCGGGCGCGTGTCGCCTGTCGGATTCTCGATATCGGACATTACCTCACCAGTCTCTCTCGAAAAGACATGTCCAAGTGCGGCGACGCCGCGCTACGAACGCGCCGCGACCAGCAGCTCTGCCGTCGCCGCCCAACCGTCGACAATTTTGCCGCGCGTAACGAAAGCGTTCTCGCAAGCAGCCAGGAACTCGGGCGCGCCGGCGCTCGTCAGGCCATTCTCGACCAGGCAGAACGTGCCCACGTGATCGGCCATGTAGAAGTCGGACTCGGAATCGCCGAGCGCGAGCGTCTCCTCGCGCTCAATCCCCAGGTGCTCGCAGAAGCGCGCGATGGCAACGCCCTTGTTGAGGCCGGCGGGATTGATGTTAAACGCGCGACCGTCCTCGACGCGATCGAGCTCGAGCGTCGTCGGCTTGGACAGATGCGTCAGGTGACCGTTACAGGCCCACACCAGGCCGCAGCCGGCCTCGTCCAGGATGGCCTGGACCTCATTGTCGGGCACATCGCCGCGCATGCCGACGGTGACCTCGCGGTACTTGTAGCCGGTCGACATGTCGTTGTGATACTCGATCTTGTGCGGCCAGCGGGCAAGAATCTTCTCGCACACGCCGGTCTGCTCGATCACCTGGTGCGGAGTAAGGCCGCAGGCGGGGTCGTAAGGCATGTCGCCAGTCAGATACTCCCAATCGTTGGCTTTGAGGTCGTACATGACCAGGCCGCCCATCTCACCGATGTAGGAGTTGAGGCCGAGCACGCGCGCATCCTCGTGGATCATGGTACGGTTGCGGCCCGAGGTGGGAACCACCTGAATACCAGCGCGGGCAAGTGCCACGACGGCCTCGACGAGTTTGGTCGAGGGGTTACCGTCGTTGTCGCGCAGCACGCACGAGCCGGGCGCGAGCATCGTGGCATCCAGGTCGGTAAAGACGTACTTGACCTTGGCCAAGCGCTCGCGCATCTCGCCCGAAAGCTCGGCAACGGTCGGCAGGGTGTTGTGGGACATGGTTACTCCGTTTACGTAGAAGGGTTTGGACTTGGACGGCATGTTTTGATTGAGGGAACACGCTTATGGCGACAGCGCACTCAGGGCGCCGCCGCCATCATGGTTCATTAGTCAAACTGGGTAACATCGATCAGGCGATTGGCCAGCGAAAGGTCGCTCTCGATGGGCACGAACTCGTCGCCCACGTGCATGAGCTCCTCGTCACCCTTTGCCAGCAGCAAGACAATGGTGGGAGCATCGGGGTTGACGTACTCCTCGCGCGCCGCCTTGAACGCCGCATGCACAGCGGCTTCGCGGTCGAGGATGATCTTGTTCGGCGTATCGTCGGGAACATGCTCGGCAAGCTCGCGACAGACCTTCATCGGGTCCTCGTGAGCCGGGTCCTCGTTGGCAAAGATCATCAGGTCGGAATATGGTGCGGCCTCGCGCGGAAGCTGCTCGCGGCGCTCCTGCGCCTTGCCGCCGGCAGCGCCAAACACTGCAATGACTGGACTAGTGGGAAACGCGCGCTTGACCGACGAGAAAAGCGACCGGAACGAAAGCTGGTTGTGAGCGTAGTCAACGACGCAGATCACGCGGCCGTCCTTCGACTCCACGACCTCCATACGGCCCGGCACACGCAGTTTGGAGAGGCCCTTCTTGATAGCCTCGATACCGATGCCGATCTCGCGCGCAGCGGCGATAGCGACCAGCGCGTTTTCCACGTTAAAGTCGCCCGCGATGCCCAGCAGGACCTTCTCCCCCGCCTCGGACTCGTCGGCACACAGGCCATGCAGGTTAAACTCGATGTTAAAGCCGACCATGCGCACATCGCTCGCCCACAGGCTTGCCTCGGGATGCTCGACGCCAACGGTCACCAAGCGCTCGGCCGTCGACGCTGCCTCCAACACACGGTCAACCTCTTCGGTGCCCAGGTTCACCACGGCGGTCTTTGCCTGGTCAAAGATCCTGAGTTTGCTCTCAAAATAATCCTCAAACGTGGGGTGTTCGATCGGCGAGATGTGGTCACGCCCGATGTTGAGGAAGCACGCCACGTCAAACGGCAGATTCTCGACGCGTTGGTACTTGAGCGCCTGGCTCGAGACCTCCATGACCATGGACTGGCGACCGGACTCACGGCAGTTGGCGATATGGCGCCAGACCTCGGGGGCCTCTGGCGTGGTATTGGTGCTCTCGTAGCACTCGATGCCATCGTCGGTACTCACCGAGCCGATCATGCCGCAGGACTCGCCCGCCGCTTTAATAATCGACTGGAGCATAAAAGCGGCCGTGGTCTTTCCCTTGGTACCGGTGATGCCCACGATCTTGACGTCGTGGTCGGGACGGTCGTAGACCTCCGGCGGCAACAGGGCCATGGCCGTGCGAACGCTATCAACAACCAGCATCGCAGCACCGCTCTCCTGCGCCAGCGGCTCCAGAGACTCGACCAGCGACTCCTCGCACACAAATGCGACGGCGCCCGCATCGAGCGCCATGCTCAAAAACGCGGGCTTAAAGGCAGCACCTTTGCAAAAGAACACGTCACCTGCCGAGACCGCGCGCGAATCAAACGAGCAGCCGGTCACGGCACGCTCGTCAACCTGCTCTGATGCGCGCAGCTCACCGCACACATCGAGAAGCTTGGCAAGCGTATCGACCGTGGTCACGGTCGCGGAATCCGAATGGTGCATCTTTCACCTTTCTCAGCCATTTGGCAGGGACGGTTTTTATAGTAACTGAAACGCACCCACGCAAAAACGGCTCCCGGAGGAGCCGTTACGCGCAGGCGTTCGTAAGCCGAGGCTAGGCAGCCTGAACAGCGGGCTGGTCCTCGTCGATAAAGAAGCGCTTGTACCACACCAGGAACACGAGCGGCGTATAGATCTTGCGCTGGAAATCGCCCTTGCCCGCAAAGTGCAGATCGAGCAGGTGCATGAGCTCGTCGGTATCGAAGAACTCGCTTGCCCACGGCGCGGTGAAGTACTCCTTGACATAGTCGTACCACTTTTGCTCGCGCAGCCAGTAGACAATCGGCACCGGGAAGCCCACCTTGGGACGGGTGGCCCACTCATCGGGCAGCGACTTGTTGGCAGCGTGGCGGAGTACCTGTTTGTTGCCGTTCTCGTTGATGCGGTAGCGGTCGGGAATATGCTCGGCGAACTCCATGACTTTGCGGTCCAGGAAGGGCACGCGCAGCTCCAGCGAGTGCGCCATGCACATCTTGTCGGCCTTGAGCAGAATGTCGCCCGGGAGCCACATGTTCATGTCCAGGTACTGCTTCTTGACCAGCTCGGGCTGACCTTTCACGCGCGCATAGATGGGAGCGGCAAGCTCGAAGGCGCCATCGCCGGTGTTGTACTCGGGCTTGAGCACGCCGTCGACCTCGCGCTCCGGCCATACCAGAGCCTGTCCCAGGAACGACTTCTCGGGGATCTCGGCACCCTTGACCAGGAAGTTATGTCCCTTGAAGTACGGCATATGCAGCGCCAGGTTACCGAGCGCGCGACGGATGGGCAGCGGCACCATCTTTTTGTACTTGCGGACTGGGACCGTGTCCTCGTAGTAGGCGTAGCCGCCAAAGAGTTCGTCGGCGCCTTCGCCCGAAAGCACGACGGTGACGTCCTTGCGGGCCATCTCGGCCAAGAACCACAGCGGCACGGAAGACAGGTTGGACTGCGGCTCGTCCATGTGATACTGGATGTCCTCGAGCGCACCGAAGAACTCGTCGGCGGTTATCATCTTGCGGACATTCTCGACGCCGAGCTTGTCAGAAAGTTCCTTGGCGTAGTTGGTCTCGTTGAAGTTCTTGTAGTCAAAGCCCACCGAGAAGGTCTTGTCGGGCATGAGGCAAGCGGCGATGTAGCTGGAGTCGACGCCGCCGGAGAGGAACGACGCGACCTTGACGTCGGCGATGCGATGGGCCTCGACGCTCTCGTGCACGACCTCGTCCAGCTCGTCGACGTACTCCTCGAACGGCTTCTCGACGGCAGAGTAATCGCAATCCCAGTAGCGCTCGATGTTCATCTTGCCGGTCGGAATATCGACGGTAAAGTAGTGCGCCGGCGGCAGCTTGTAGACACCCTCGAAGAAGGTCTCCTCAGTCGCCGAATACTGCAGCGTCATGTACGGACGCAGGGCCTTTTTGTTGACCGCCTTGTGGAAGTGCGGGTAGTCCAGGAAGCTCTTGATCTCGGAACCAAAGAGCACGCCCGGAGCGCCGTCGCCCGCATCGGCCATGGGATAGTAGTAGAGCGGCTTGATGCCAAAGATATCACGGGCGCCAAAAAGCTTGTTCTTCTTCTTGTCCCAGATGACGAAGGCGTACATACCGCGCAAGCGATCGAGTACTGCCTCGCCCCACTCCTCGTAGCCGTGCAGAAGGCTCTCGGTGTCGGCGCCGCAGTGGAACTTGTAGCCCTTGGCCTCGAGCTCGGAACGGAGTTCTTGGAAGTTGTAGATCTCGCCGTTGAAGACAATGACGACGCTACCGTCCTCGTTGGCCATAGGTTGGGCGCCAGCCTCGGTCAGGTCGAGGATCGACAAGCGGCGGAAGCCGAGGGCAACGCGGCCGTCGATAAACTGACCGCCCATGTCGGGACCACGATGGACGATGCGGTCCATCATCTTGGTGAGCACCTCGGATTGGTTATCCGTCCCACCGACAAAACCGACAAAACCGCACATATACTATCCCCTCTGCTGTTGCTGGGCATCAAATCGAATCAGTAGCTTTTGAGTATACCCGAGGGCGTAAAGAGGGGCGGAATGTTCAGGCAATCTCAACTGAATCAGCTCCGCTGTGACACGCGTCGGTTACCTTTAATGGATATGAGGTGAATGAGGCGATTGTTTTGCTATACTCTCTCCGCACGGGCGATTGGCGCAACGGTTAGCGCAGGTGCTTTACACGCACAAGGCTGGGGGTTCGAATCCCTCATCGCCCACCATTGAATTGGAAACGGTCCTCGCAAGGGGACCGTTTTTGTTTGGGCCCAGCGCATGGGATTCGAACCCGACAGGGTGCGAAGCTGAGGAAACGCGAAACGTTTTCCAGCGCAGCACGCGAGGGCCGCAGGCCCGAAGCGAAAGCGGGCGGCGTCAGCCGCACGCGACATCCCTCATCGCCCACCACTGATTTGATAGGCTCCCAGCTATGGGGGCCTTTCTTTTTTGGGCCCAGCGCATGGGGTTCGAACCCGCCAGGGTGCGGAGCTGAGGAAACGCGCAAGCGTTTTCCAGCGCAGCACGCGAGGAGCGGAGCGGCGAAGCGGGGCGCGGGCGGCGCCGGCCGCACGCGGACATCCCTCATCGCCCACCACTGAATTGTTAGGCCTCCAGCGATGGAGGCCTTTCTTTTTTGTGCCCAGTGCATGGGATTCGAACCCGCCAGCACGTCTGTCACAAAGGCCGTGGCCAGAAAATGGCAAAAATGAGTACTGCTACCTTGCTTACAACATATCAAAAGATAGTATTTGCTTAAGTTACGCAACATATGTCCATTATAAGGACTAATAATTGGATCAAAATCGTACATTCATCGCCATTTCGACTAGCTATCTGGCCTTATTAGTCCAAAATTGCTGCTACCAAATCGATAACAGTACTCATATTTGATGTTTTTTGACCAGCAGGTCTCCCCGCCTTAGCAAATCTAAGGCAAAACGGGCTCCAGACCGCTGAATCATGCCACATAGGGCACGTCCGCAGTCCGGAACCCGGTCAAAGTTAAGTTATTTCGCTGTGTTAGGCCAAAACGTCCGACAGGATCTCGATCAGACTGTCCACGTCGGATTCCTCGCAGACGAGCGGCGGCAGGAAACGCAGCGTATGGGCACCCGTAGCGTTAATCACGGCACCAGCCCCCAATGCACGGGCCACAACGTCGTGTGCATCACCCGCAGTATCGTCCAGATCGCAGCCGAGCATCAAGCCGCGGCCACGCACCTCGGTCACGTTCGGCAGCTTGGCGAGCTTTGCCTCCATATAGGCGCCTACCTTGGCAGCGTGGTCGGCATAATCGCCGCGCACGAGTGCGGAGAGCGTCGCGGCACACGCCGCGATGGCCAAGCAGCTACCGCCAAACGTCGAGCCGTGGTCGCCCGGCTTAAACACGTCGGCAATCTCCTTCTTTGCCACGACGGCACCCATGGGCACGCCATCAGCAATGCCCTTGGCAAGGCTCATGATGTCGGGTTCCACGCCATAGGCTTGGAATGCAAACGGCTTGCCGGAGCGGAAGATGCCGCACTGGACCTCGTCGGCGATAAGCACGGCGCCCACTTCGTGTGCCAGGTCGCGCGCTGCCGCCATAAACTCCTCGGTCATGGGGTGCACACCGCTCTCGCCCTGGATCGGCTCGAGCATCACGGCACAAATTTCGCTCCCCAGCTGCTTAAAGATCGCACGCAGTTCATCGATATCGTTGGGCGTGCAGGCCACAAAGCCACCCGGCAGCGGGCGGAAACTATCCTGCAGCCAATCCTGCATGGTGGCGGCAATGGTCTCGAGCGTACGGCCGTGGAAGCCGCCGCGCATGCACACGATAGTGTTGCCGCCGTTACCGGCACGCTTGGCGTACAGGCGCGCGAGCTTCATCGAGCCCTCGTTGGCCTCGGCGCCGGAGTTGGCAAAGAAGGTCTCCCAAACCTGCTCATCCGCAGCCGGGGCACCAAGAGCAGCTGCCGTGGTCTCATCGCCGGCGGCAATGGCATCGGCAAGCACGCGTGCACCATCTAAGTCGTCGTTGGCAAGCTTGGACAGCAGCGCCGCGACCTGTCCACGCTGCTCGATGTAGAAGTAATTGGAGACATGCATGAGCTTTTTGGTCTGTGCCTCGAGCGCCGAGAGCACAGCCGGGTCGCCATGACCTAGGCTGCACACGCCGATGCCGGCAAGAAAGTCGAGGTACTCACGACCATCGTCGCCGGTGAGCTTCATGCCGTGACCCTCGACAAACTCGACCGGAGAGCGGCCAAAGGTATGCATAACGTAATGGGATTCAAGCGATTGCTGAGCTGCAAGTGACATGGGATGCCTTTCGTTGGGCGCCAGACGGCGCAGGCCTATGGGTGCAGGAATGGGGCGGCTGCGAGTCAGTTAGACCGTCTGAAGCTTCTCGACCTCGTCGAGGTTCTCGGTCAGACGCGCAGCAAACGTCGAAAGCGGATGCGGATGCGTATCGAACTCGTAAGCCGTCTCGGTGGAATGGATCACGGTACCGACGCCGGCATCGGTCAGCAGCTCCAGCAGCAGCGAATGCGGCGTGGTGCCGTTGATGATGTGAGCGCGAAATACGCCGCCGGCAAGCGCATCGACGGCCGCACGCAGCTTGGGAATCATGCCCTTATCGACCTCGCCGCCGTAGAGCATTTCGTTAACCTCGTCGAGCGTTAGGTTGGAGATGAGTGAGTCTTTATCGCTAAAGTCCTTGTACAGGCCGTCGACGTCGGTCAAAAAGATCGCCTTATGCGCATGCAGCGCCGCCGCAACGGCACCGGCGGCGGTATCGGCGTTGATGTTGAAGAAACCGCCGTCCTCCCCCGCCGCGACGGTAGCGATGACGGGGATGTACTCGCTATCGAGCAGGCGCTCGATATAGTCGGTGTTAACGTGCGTGACCTTGCCTACGCGGCCGAGTTCGGGGTCGAGCGGCTCGGCGATGAGCGTGCCGGCATCGCTGCCCGACACGCCCACGGCCAGGTTGCCGTGGTGGTTGATGGCAGCAACCAGCTCCTGGTTAACCTTGCCGCCCAGCACCTCGCGCACGATATCCATCGTCGCCGGCGTGGTCACGCGCTGGCCGTTCTTAAACTCGACGGGAATATCGTAATGGCTCAGCGCCTCGTTAATAGCCTTGCCGCCGCCGTGCACGATGACGGGGCGCATACCGATGATCTTGAGCAAAACGATGTCGCTCATCACGTCGCGGCGCAGCTGCTCATCAACCATGGCGGCTCCGCCATATTTGATAACAACCGTCTTGCCGGTCAGGTTCTTAATCCACGGCAGCGCTTCGAACAGCAGCTGCGCGGTTGCTTCGTTGGATTCGCTCGAACGACAATCGCGTGCGAATTTCATAATCTGCCTCGTCTTTCATATCGTTATCGCGCCGTGCTCCGCTGTCCGCAATCGCGGCAAGATGCGCAGCGTGCCCGGAATCTAGGAACGGTAGTCGCCGTTGATGGAGATGTACTCATGCGTGAGGTCGCAGGTCCACACGGTCGTTGCCGCGTCGCCTGCGCCCAGGTCGGCCGAGATCACGATCTCGGGCGCCTCGAAACGTCGTAGAGCCTCGTCCTCGTCAAAGGGAACAGTCAGACCGTCGCGACAGACAGGCATGCCCATCATGTCGATGGAAACGTCTTCCTGATTAAACTTCACGCCGCACTTGCCAAGCGCCATAGCAACGCGGCCCCAGTTGCAGTCGTGGCCGGCGATGCAGGTCTTAACGAGCGGCGAGTTGGCAACGGCACGGGCGGCGATATCGGCCTCCTCGTCGTTCACGGCGCCGGTAACGTTGACTGTAACAAGCTTGGATGCGCCCTCACCATCGGCGGCAATATTGCGCGCCAGGCTCTCGCACACCTCGTGCACGGCAAATGCCAACTCGTCAAAAGCATCGGAGCCCTCGACGATAGGCTCGGCATCTGCGGCAGCGGCACCGGAGGCAAGCATGATGCAGGTGTCGTTGGTCGAGGTGTCGGAATCGACCGTTACCTTGTTAAAGGTCTGCTTGACGGTCGAGAGCAGCAGGGCATGAAGTGCCGCCGGCTCGACGGGGGCATCGGTGGTGATAGCTGCGATCATGGTGGCCATGTTGGGCATGATCATACCCGAGCCCTTGCACATTCCGCCTACCGTATAGACATTGCTCGCATGACCCGCAGCCTCACTGACGTAGGACACGGCGTACTCCTTGGAGTGCGTGTCGGTCGTCATGATGGCGCGAGCGGCATCGGCGCCACCGTGGGCGGAGAGCGCCTCGTAGGCAGCAGGAATGGCGGTCTCAAACGTGTCGATCGGCAGAATCTGGCCAATCACACCCGTGGAGGCAATCAGAATCTGCTGGGGCTCGCAGCCGATGACCTGCGAGGCGATGTTGCAGGTCTCGCGCGCGCAGGCAAGACCGGTCTCACCCGTGGCGGCGTTGGCATTGCCAGAGTTGACCGAAACGCCGGCGATGATACCGTAGCCCTTGTCGGCACCGCCCAGGTGGGCACGGCTCACCTGCACGGGCGCCGCGCAAAAGCGATTGGTGGTAAACACGCCGGCACCGGGACAGGGTTTATCGGGCACGACGAGCGCGTAATCCAGGCGCTCGGGATTCTTGCGGAACCCAGCGTGGATGCCTGCAGCTTTAAAACCAGCCGCAGCCGTAACGCCACCCTCGACGGCGCGAATCTTGATATCAAACAGCTCGGTATTCATCGTCTTTATGACTCCTTATGTCAAACAAAAAAGGGCATCGGTTGGTGCGCCATGCCAGCCACAATCATGAGACCAGCTTAAGAGTGGCGCCCCACTCGATGCCCGACTACCAAATCGTTAACAATCGAATGTGCTACACCGGGCACGCCACTGTGGGCAAGCCTCGTCGCTCGTCAAAACCAAAGACGATGTTGGCGCACTGGACCGCCTGACCGGCAGCACCCTTGCACAGATTGTCGATCGCTCCCGTCGCCACCAGCACGCCCGCGCGCTTGTTGAGTGCAAGGCCGATCTGGGCAGCATTGGTGCCGACGACCGAGGCCGTCTTGGGCTGCTCGCCGGCATCGAGCACGCGCACAAAGGTGCGACCGGCGTAGAACTGTCTGTAATGGTCGACGACATCCTCAAGGGTCAAGGTATCGATAGCCTGCGGCGTAAGCGGCATCGTCACCGTAGAGAGCAGACCGCGCTTGAGCGGTGCCAGGTGCGGGGTGAAAACGATGTGGTCGGCTAGGCCAAGAATCTGCTCGATCTCGGGCGTATGGCGATGTTTTCCTGCGCCATAGGCCTCCAGGTTCTCGTCTGCACTGCAAAAACGCGTACGGGCGTTGCAGGACTTACCGGCACCCGTTACACCGCTGATAGCGTCAACGATCACGGGTCCGCTCTGGGCAACCCAGCCGGCGCGCACGGCAGGCGCGGCGGCAAGGCTCGTTGCGGTGGGATAGCAACCGGCGCAGGCGACCAGTACGGGCTTGCCGTCGGCGTGGTCGGATGCAGCGGTCTCCAAATCCTGGCAGAATAGCTCGGGCAGACCAAAGGCGCGGCTCTTGAGTAGCTCGGGGCTCGTGTGCTCGGCGGCATACCAGGCCTCAAAGGTGGCCGGATCGCTCAGGCGATAGTCGGCCGAGAGGTCAATGCAGGAGACTCCCGCGGCAAGCAAGGCGGGCACCTGTGCCATGGCGGCCGTGTGCGGCACGGCCAAAAAGACCGCGTCGCAGTTCTTGAGCTCGGGGGCATCATGCGTCGTAAAGGCAAGATCGCTTACGCCGGTGAAGCTCGGGTACACCGCAGACAGCGGCTGGCCGGCATCGGCGTTGGACGTAATGGCAACAAGTTCAAACTCGGGATGACCGAGGACGAGGTGAATGAGCTCGGCGCCGGCATATCCAGCCGCACCGACGATTCCAACCTTTACAGACATATCAGACTCCTTGTCTGCAGTTATGCACCAATACGCATCCTGCAGCCGTCGTTATGAAGTAGGTTGAAACTTTAGCACCAGAAGATGCATTTATACGCAAATCTTTTGCATATTCATGCATTGAAACAGTCACGACACATTCACTCAAAGGAGTTGACAAATAAACACGGACCCCATATTGCCCAGTGCGCCTTGCGGTGACGTTGCAATGTGGGGCCCGCTACATGCGAGAATTTGAATTGTCGAAGCTTGCTGAGAGACTCGTTTAGAGCTCGACCGGCACCCATTCGTCATGGTTGCAGATAAAGGCCTCGGGTTCCTCCACGCTAAAGAAGACGAGCGTGGGATCGTTAGGCCCCTCATAGTGCTCGCCCAGGCGCTCTAGATGCTTCCACCCAGCTTCGCGCATTTCGCCTAAAGCCCGGTCATCCAAGCCGGCACGCCCGCGCAAGATGAGCCAGCCATGGCCCGGCCACCAACTCGTGGCCTCAAAGCGCTGGTTTTGCAGCAGCTCTTGCCACACATCTTTGGTGCGCGCTGTTACAAACCACAGCTTGCCGTCCTGGATCTGCGCAAACGAAAACGGACGCACATGAGGCTGTCCGTCAACGCTCGTCGCCAAATACCATGCCGGCACCGACGTCAGATACTCCAACACCGTATTCAATCCGTCCATGTGTCCTCCTGGCGCTAGCTAATTCGGAACGGGTAGTTAATTTGAGACGCTCTAGAGCTCCAGGCGCTCCTCGCTGCCGTCGATATCACAGAAGCGCGCGGCAATGTTGCGGACCGAAAAGAAAGCAAGGCGGCCGTCGTTGGCACTCTCGTGTTCCTCGCCGATGCCCACCATGTGCTTAAAACCCGCTTGACGCACCTTGTCGCTCGCAACCGCGTCGTCCTCAAGTGCGGCCTCGCCGGTCAACACGATCCAACATTCCCCCGGCTTCCAGCCCGAGAGCTCAAACTTGGGATTCGCACTCAGCTCCGCCCACACATCCTTGTCGCGCGACGTGCAAAACCACAGCTTACCGTCATCGACCATGGCAAACGAAAACGGCCTCACGCGAGGCTGATGCCCGTCGGTCACATCGGTCGTGGCCAGATACCACGCCGGAATGCGCCTGAGATACGAACAGGCGCGCTCAAGCTGAGCCGTGCGGTCGTTGTCGGTCATAGGGACCCCTTTCTTGCGCTCGAATCGCGCCTAAACAAGTTGAAGGTTGACGACGATGACACACGCAAACAGCAGCATCGTCACAACCGCAGCCAGCGCATCCCCGCGGCGAAATGCAAGTGCATGCAGACGCGTGCGGCCCTGCTCGCCGTGATAGCAGCGTGCATCCATGGCGGCAGACAACGTCTCGGCATGACGGAACACGCCCGTGAACAGTGGAATCGCCACACTGCCGAGCATACGCACGCCGCCGAGCGGGCCACCCGTTACGCGTGCACCGCGGCTTGCCTGCGCGTCCGCCGTCTGCTTCATCTCGGTGGCAAACTGCGGCATAAAGCGCAACGCGATGCCCATGATCATGCCGAGCTCATGCGCAGGGAGCCCCACGCGCGCAAACGGTGCGAGCAGACGCTCAAAGCCCGCGGTGAGGTCGAGCGTAGGCGTGGTGAGCGTAATGGCGCTCATGCCGGCCATCATCAAGCTCAGGCGGCACGCCATAAAGGCGGCGGAATGCAGCGAGCCCTCGCTTATCTGCAAAAAGCCAAGCTGCCACAGAATGCGCCCGCTCTGGTCGGAAAACAGGTTGAGCACTGCGACCACCACGACAATCGCCAGCAATGGTGCCATCGATGATAGGACCCGGCGCAACGGCACCCGGGACACGGTATAGATCAGGACAACGAAGATTGCGACCGGGGCCAGTCCGCGGAAGCTGCTGACCGTGAGCGTCGTGATCAGAAACACAAAGCCCAAGAGCAACTTAGTTCGCGGGTCCAGGCGGTGGATCGCACTATCGCTGGGATAGTAGCTGCCAAACGAAAACGCCTCCATTAGCAGCCCTCCTCTCGCGCGACCGTCTTGGATTTAGCAATGTCCGCGACGTTAGAAGGACCGTCTGAGCGACCGATCAGCAAATCTGCCAACTCGTCGGCCAACGACTCAACCGTATAGAGCCCACCGCGACGCAGCGGCACGCCCGCCTCCGTAAGCGCCAGCGCCATACGCTGGGCGGCGGGAACGCCCAAGCCGATCGACTTGAGCTCATCGGCACGCGCAAACACCTGCGCGGGGGTTCCCTCGGCAAACACCGCGCCTTCGTTCATTACGACGATACGGTCGCAGCAATTGGCCAGGTCATCCATGCTGTGCGAAACCATGACAACGGTCAGGCCATCGCGGTGAAGTCGATCGATAAGCTCAAGGAAATCCCTGCGCGCAGCCGGATCGAGCCCCGCCATGGGTTCATCGAGCACCAGGACTTCGGGCTCCATGGCGAGCACGCCGGCGAATGCCACACGCCGTTGCTGACCGCCCGAAAGCTCAAAGGGACTCTTGTCGCCGACCGTGGAAAGATCGAGGCCCACGCGCGTAAGCGATGATGCGACACGGCGTGCGACCTCGTCTTGTGGCAGGCCAAGGTTGTGCGGACCAAACGCCACGTCCTGCGCCACGGTTTCGGCAAATAGCTGGCGCTCGGGATACTGAAACACCACGCCAACCTTGGCCTTAACCGTAGCGGCGTCTTTCTTGTTTGACAGATCGAGCCCCAGCGCGCGAACGGATCCCTCCTGGGGGCGAATCAAACCGTTGAGATGCTGGACCAGCGTCGACTTACCCGAACCGGTATGACCTGCCAAGCCCAGGAACTCGCCGCGACGCACCGCCAGCGATACATCGCGCAGCGCCCACGGGCTGCTGGGGTCGTTTCCCCAGAGGGCCTGTTTGTTCGATTTGCCCGCAGTGGCCGAGCGCTTATGCCAGCGGCGGCGCTCGCGGGCGCTCAGCGAGTAACTATGCGAGAGGTGCGAAATCTCGATGACGGGCTCCGACGCGGCTGTCCCGTCGGTTGCAGAGGAGGCGTTGTCGAGCACACGAGAATCGGATGCAGAAGGCCGCCCTGCGGTGTCTTCCCCACTCCGGTCGGCATATGCCTGCGCAATCTCGGCGACCATATCCACCTCGCGCACCTGCGCATGAACGGGCACGCCCTTCGCACGAAGCGCCGTGCCCAAGCAGCACGACGCCGGCATATCCAAGTTGAGCTGCGCAAGTTCGTCCGCCCGTGTCAAGATTTCCTCGGGCGTACCGAGCATGGCAACGCGCCCCGCCCGAAATACCGCGACACGATCGGCCTCGGCGGCCTCTTCCATAAAGTGCGTAATCATCACGATGGTCATGCCGCGATCGTGCAACGCGTGGCAAGCCTTCATGAGGCCCTTGCGTCCACGCGGATCGAGCATTGAAGAAGCCTCGTCCAATATGAGCACGCGCGGTTCCATGGCGAGCACACCGGCAAGCGCCACACGCTGCTTTTGACCGCCCGAAAGCGCATGGGTCTCGTGGCGCTCAAAGCCCACCAGGCCCACGCCCTTCAGCGCCTCGCGTACCCGCTGCGCAATTTGTGCCGATGGCACGCCAAGGTTTTCGGGACCAAACGCAACGTCATCTTCGACAAGCGTTGCCACCAGCTGGTCATCTGGATTTTGGAATACCATGCCCGCGGTCGAACGAATGTCGTAGACCAGCTCGGGGTCGGACGCATCCATGCCGTTGATGCGTACCGTGCCCGCATCGGGCTGCAACAGTGCATTCAGATGCTTGGCAAACGTCGACTTGCCCGATCCATTGCCACCGAGGATGCAGAAAAACTCCCCGTCCTCGATGTTCAGATCGACGCCGTCGAGTGCCGGTACGGCACCGTCATAGCTAAAGGAAACGCCCCGACACTCAATCATGCGCGGCCTTTGACCTGGTCCTTTTTAGGCGTGATGAGGTTGGAGACCGCCTTGTACACTGCAAGCGTCAATACCGAGTTAAGGACAGTCTTGATAAGGTTGAACGGCAGCACGGCGGGAATCATGAGCGGGGCGATCACATCGACCGAGCCATACCAGAACCAAACACCAATGGTAAGGTTTGCGACCATAGACAACGCCGTAGCGGCAATGACGCCGAGCGCTAGGCCAATCACGGCACCCTTATAGGTATGCATCTTCTGGTAGACGATAGCCGCGGGCAGAATGTAGCCCAGCGTGGCAACCAGGTTCATAAGCGCGCCGACCCAGTCACCCGTGGTGAGCGCATGGATAACGATCGCCATGGCGGCAACAGCAGTGCCGGCGCCAGGGCTATACGCAAAACCGCACACCATCGCCGGCACCAGCGACGGGTCATACGTCAAAAACGGCGCCGAGGGAAGAATGGGCAGCTGCACGTACATAAACAGGGCGCCCAAGGCGCACATCAGCGCCATGGTAACGAGCTGTTTGGTGCTCCACCTATTCGTGTTCTCAAAATGGATATGCTGCGACTGTTCAGACATAAGATCACCTGCCTCTTTCATCCGGACTCTAACCGTTGGTACTGGAATCTCACCAGTTCAGCCGGCATGCGAACCAACACACGCTCGGGTCGCGGACTCATCGGCTCGGTCGCAGACGCCTCGCCTGCTCCGCGGCACCCCTTTGGCACCGCCCGATTTACCGCCAGTGGGGAATTCCACCCCGCCCTGAAACAGCACTTGCAAGTGTAGCACGAGCAATCGTTCGCGCAAGTATGCCGAGGGTAATTTGTGGTGGGGATCAGTTGCCACAACAACCACGTTCCCCACCCATCCCAAAGTAGCGCGCCTTTCGCGCAAAGCGCGAAACAGCGAAGGGGACAAGCCACTGCAACAACCACATCCTCCACTCGCCCCAAAGCGGCGCGCCTTTCGCGGCAAAGCCGCGAAACAGCGACCGGGACACGTATTCCCAACAACCAAGTCCTCCGCCCACGCCGACCTCAAGGCCGTAAACGCAGGGAATCCGGGGGCGTGACGGGGGCTTCCCTCCGGAACATTCCGCACTGATATCTTCTGTATTGAAGACGTCGATGATGCACCCGTATACCATTGACGTCGACACCATCAGATGCGGACCGCGCGGTGACTCCACATTCCGCTGGCGCCCACAGGGCTGCCCTCGTTTCCTGACATGTCCCGCGCGGCCCGCGGCGAGCCG